>NZ_CAWNJO010000061.1:0-32495 GCF_963874835.1 Vibrio sp. V12_P9A6T4
GATCCGGCTGAACATTTAATTCCAAGACTTCACAATCTTTCATATTGCACAAAATATAGATTGAGCGATAAAGCTCTTTACCTACATTCCCTTTCAAGATCTTAAATCTGTATTTCGGTGTCCAAACTATGTGGTATTTGCAACGCCAATATACATGTGATGAACTTCTATAATCGCCCATGTTTTTAGTTTCCTCTTACTTGTGGTGAATAAGAGGTTTACTTCTAGCATGGGCACTCCTTCGGGCAATAGCCCCAAGGTTGAATCACCACCGCCCAAGGCGGTGGTTTAGGGATGACAATAAAAAAGGAGAGCATACTTGCCCTCCTTTTCTTTAAACCTTCACTGCTAAATTAAAGAGCAGTTTTTGCTTTTTCAACAAGCACTGCAAATGCAGCTTTGTCGAATACCGCGATATCAGCAAGGATCTTACGATCGATCTCAATAGATGCTTTCTTAAGACCGTTAATGAAACGGCTGTAAGATAGACCATTTTGACGAGATGCTGCGTTAATACGCGCAATCCATAGTTGACGGAACTGACGCTTTTTAGTGCGACGGTCACGGTAAGCGTATTGACCAGCTTTGGTTACAGCTTGGAAAGCTACGCGGTAAACACGTGAACGTGCTCCGTAGTAACCTTTAGCTTGTTTTAGAACTTTCTTATGACGTGCACGAGCTTGTACACCACGTTTTACGCGAGGCATTATGCTTCTCCTAAACTAAACGATAAATAAACTAAAAAGAATTAAGCGTATGGCAACATGCGCATAACACCAGCCACTTCACATTTTGGAAGGATTGAGTTAGGGCGTAGTTGACGCTTGTTCTTAGTAGTACGCTTAGTCAGGATATGACGTTTTGTAGCGTGCTTAAATTTAATACCGCCAGCAGTTTTCTTAAAACGCTTAGCTGCACCTTTGTTGGTTTTCATCTTAGGCATGATGAATAACTCCGCATTGTAGTAGTTTAAATAACATGTAATTAGGGCGAATAACACCCCACCGTCTTTCAACGGCGAGGTCTCATTACTTGTAAGCCGTTAATTACTTCTTTTTAGGGGCAAGCATCATGATCATCTGGCGTGCTTCAATTCGACTCGGGAAAGACTCAACTACTGCAATTTCAGCAGTATCCTCTTTCAAACGATGAAGAACATCGACACCGATGTCTTGGTGCGCCATCTCACGGCCACGGAAGCGAATAGTAACTTTCACTTTGTTGCCTTCTTCTAGGAAACGGGTCAGGTTGCGTAGTTTTACCTGATAGTCTCCAATATCAGTCCCAGGACGGAATTTAATTTCCTTAATCTGGATCTGTTTTTGCTTCTTCTTCTGCTCTTTAGCAGTCTTGCTCTTTTCAAAGAGGAACTTGCCATAGTCCATCACACGACAAACTGGTGGCTCGGCGTTAGGGCTGATCTCTACAAGATCCATACCAGCTTCTACAGCAGCTTCTAATGCTTCGTTGATTGATACAACACCAACGGATTCACCATCTGCGCCAGTTAAACGAACTTCACGAACGCCACGAATTTCACCGTTTAAACGGTGCTGGTTTGGTTTGGCCGGCTGTTGGCCACGTCTTCCGCCTTTAATAGTTTATTCCTCCAGATTGAGCTTACGGCTAGAAACTTCGGCTTGGATATACGCAATAAAGTCATCCAATTTAAATTTACCTAAGTCCTTGCCCCTGCGGGTACGTACTGCGATCTCTCCGGCTTCCATCTCTTGGTCACCACAAACAAGCATATACGGTACACGCTTTAAAGTGTGTTCGCGGATTTTAAAGCCAATCTTCTCATTTCTCAAGTCTGCTTTGGCTCTAATTCCACATTTTTGTAGTTTTTGTGCTACTTCCTGAGCGTAAACTGACTGTTTATCAGTAATGTTCATAATTACCGCTTGTTCCGGCGCTAACCACGTAGGGAAGAAACCTGCATACTCTTCGATAAGGATACCGATAAAGCGCTCAAGTGAACCCAAAATTGCACGGTGAATCATAACCGGAACAAGACGCTCGTTACTTTCGCCAACATATGTCGCGCCTAGACGAGCAGGTAAATTGAAATCCAGCTGCACTGTACCACATTGCCACGCACGATCTAAGCAATCATGCAAAGTAAATTCAATTTTAGGGCCGTAGAATGCGCCTTCACCTTCTTGAATTTCAAATGGGATATCCATTGCCTGCAGTGAAAGCTTTAATGCTTCTTCCGATTTATCCCAAATTTCATCACTACCAACACGTTTTTCTGGGCGTGTAGACAGCTTAACAACGATGTTATCAAAACCGAACGTCGTGTAGGTGTCGTAGACCATCTTGATACAAGATGTCACTTCTTGTTGAATTTGATCTTCGGTACAGAAAATATGGGCGTCATCTTGAGTAAAGCCACGAACACGCATAATACCATGTAATGAACCTGATGGTTCATTGCGGTGGCAAGATCCAAACTCAGCCATACGCAATGGCAGATCACGGTATGATTTCAAACCTTGATTAAATATTTGAACGTGGCCTGGGCAGTTCATCGGTTTAATTGCATATTCACGGTTTTCAGATGACGTCGTGAACATGGCATCCGCATATTTGTCCCAGTGACCAGAACGCTCCCATAGAACTCGGTCCATCATTAATGGACCTTTTACTTCTTGGTAGTCGTACTCTCTGAGTTTTTGGCGAATGAACACTTCAAGATCACGGAATATAGACCAACCGTTATGGTGCCAGAATACCATCCCTGGAGCTTCTTGCTGCATATGGAATAGATCGAGTTGCTTACCAATTTTACGATGGTCACGTTTAGCCGCTTCTTCTAAACGCGTTAAATGGGCTTGAAGTGCTTTCTTGTCATGGAATGCCGTACCATAGATACGCTGTAGCATCTTGTTATCACTGTTACCACGCCAGTACGCGCCAGCAATGCTAAGCAGGGTAAAGTGTTGGCAGAAGCTCATGTTAGGTACGTGAGGACCACGACACATGTCAATGTATTCTTCATGATGGTATAGACCCGGTCTGTCATCACGAGCCACGTTCTGATCCAAGATTTCCATCTTGTATGTTTCACCGCGAGCTTCAAAAGCATCACGGGCTTCCTGCCAACTGACTTTCTTCTTGACAACTTGATATTTTGTCTTGGCAAGCTCTTTCATGCGCTTTTCGATTTGCTCTAAATCATCTTGCGTGAGTGATTGCTCAAGATCGATATCATAGTAGAAGCCGCTGTCGATCGTCGGACCAATCGCCATTTTGGCTTGTGGATAAAGTTGCTTTAATGCATGGCCAAGTAAGTGCGCACAAGAGTGGCGTACGATCTCTAAACCATCAACTTCATCTTTTGTCGTTATAATTTCAAGGCTAGCATCATTTTCGATAAGATCGCACGCATCGACGCGCACACCATCGACACGGCCTGCGATCGTTGCTTTTGCAAGACCAGGGCCGATAGAAGCTGCAACTTCCATTGTCGATACTGGGTGTTCAAAATGACGTTGACTGCCGTCAGGAAGAGTAATAATAGGCATGTATAATCCTTACAGTGGTGTTGCATACCAAGCAACACGTGTTGAGTTTGATTGAAAATAACCCATCGAAGCTCACTCGGTAACACGAATACCGGAACTTCAATGAAGCGAAGATTTTAACTAGCTCACGCTAGAAATGCAAAGATCGAATTATATAAATCAAAAGAAAAAGCCCATGATAAATATCACGGGCTTTGGAGTTTCAATAATTGATTATGCTTCAGCGCGACGAGGACGACTTAACGTACCCGCATTGGCATTAGCATTAGCACTAGCATTGCCGTGACCACGTTCACCACGGAAGTTACCACGATGGTCGCCACCACGGTTGCGGTCAAAACGACGCTCACCATCACGACCAGTCGCCGCTGCACCGTCACGGTTGCCACGGAAGCCACCTTCACGGCCACCACGACCTGCGCCAGCCGCAGGAGCACCGCCTTCACGATTACGGAAGCCACCGTTTCCGCCTTCACGACGCGCACCACCACCGTTACCACCTTCACGACGACCACGAGACTCGCGGAAGTCATCAAAGTCACATACAACGGCACCGACTTCTTTTTGGCGAATACGCAGTTTACGCAATTTGCCTTCAACATCTGAAGACATTGATTTAGGAAGCTGTACGAATGTATGGCCTTGAGCAAGTTTAATTGCACCAATTGAACCTTTGGTTAAACCAAGTTCATTAGCTAAAGCACCAACGATGTCTTTCACTTGCACGCCTTGCTCACGGCCGACTTGTAACTGATAAGTATCCCAGTCATTGCTCGCAGTACCATATTCGCGGCGACCTTCGCGTCCATCACGGCTATCGCGACCGCCTTCACGACGTTCACCACGCTCACTACCCTCTTTACGATCACGACGACGTGATTTTTCACGCTCGATCGCGTCGACCATTGGATCTGGGCCGACATAGAACAGTGGACGATTGCCTTGTTGACGCTTCAGTAAAATGGCCGCCAGTGTTGTGGCATCAATCTCTAGGCTTTGTTGAAGTTTTTCAATGAGCTCAACAAATTTGTCTAAAGCAGTATGACCTTTGTCAGCTTCTAGCTCTGCACCCAGTTTGATGAGACGAGCTTCCGCAACTTTGTCACGCATTGGAAGTTGAATCTCTTCCATTTGAGAACGAGTTACGCGCTCAATCGTACGCAACATACGAATTTGGTTCGTGCGAACTAGAAGGATCGCTTTACCTTTGCGTCCAGCACGGCCAGTACGGCCAATACGGTGGATGTATGATTCTACATCGAATGGGATATCATAGTTGAACACGTGTGTAATACGTGGAACATCAAGACCACGAGCAACAACGTCTGTCGCAACAAGAATGTCGATTACACCCTGTTTGATATGATCAACCGTGCGCTCACGCAGTGATTGCGGAATATCACCATGAAGCGCTGCCGCTTTAAAGCCACGAGATAATAACCAATCAGCTAAACGCTCGGTGTCTTGACGAGTACGTACAAAGACGATTGACGCATCGGTTTCTTCTGTTTCAAGAAGACGAGCCATCGCTTCATCTTTATCAACACCTTTAACAACCCAATATTGCTGCTCTACTTTCGCAACAGTTTGGTTTGAACCTGCTACGTCAACACGAGCTGGATCACGTAGGTAACGGTCAACAATCGTCTTCACCATAGGAGGCATAGTCGCAGAGAACAGCACGCGTTGAGCGGTGCCAGGTGCTTGTTCCATGATCCAAGTTACGTCATCAACGAAGCCCATTTTGAGCATTTCGTCAGCTTCATCAAGAACGAAGGTATGACATTCGTCTAAATGAAGGCGATCACGAGTGATCAAATCTTTTACACGACCAGGTGTGCCAACCACAATATGAGCACCATTTTTCAGAGCGCGCATTTGGTCAACAATAGAAGCACCGCCATAGATCTCAAGTACTTTAAGGCCTTGAATCTTTTGGCCAAGGTTTTTGATTTCTGCCGCAACTTGGATAGCAAGTTCACGAGTTGGTGCCATCACAATTGCTTGTGGCTTGTGTTGAGAAAGGTTTAATTTGTTCAGTAGAGGTAGAGAAAACGCAGCCGTTTTACCTGTACCTGTTTGTGCTTTACCTAGCGCATCTCTTCCTTCAAGAAGAAATGGAATAGCAGCAGCTTGGATAGGAGTTGGAGAAACGAAACCCATTTCATTTAGAGCAGAAAGGATTGAGTCGTTTAGGGCTAATTCACTAAATTGAATTACAGAGTCTTGCATGGAGATCCCACTAGATTAATTAACAAAAGGTCCCACGTGCTCTACCAATTCCAATACCGATCCATTAAAAAGAGCTGAGTTCCGTTCAGATGCGGATAAGTCTTAAAACGCATCAAGCCGCTAGGGACATATAAGGGACGCGGATTATTCCCTAAAAGCATAAAAAAAGCTAGTAAAAATTGAATTACATCACAAAAATTCGTCATAAATGACCATTAAGCTCATTAATTCACCCAAAACGAACACAGAAGCTGCATTTACAGCGCACTGTTAAAGCAGACTAGCAAAAATAACGCTTTCGGTAGTAATCATCCCGCTCAATGATTATAGTGTGCCCAATCGCATTTGTTAGAAAAAGAAACATGTTTCAAGATAATCCGCTCCTTGCTCAACTCAAGCAACAAATCCAAGAGAACTTGCCTAAGAAAGAAGGCACGATAAAAGCCACTGAAAAAGGCTTCGGCTTTTTAGAAGTTGACAGTAAGAACAGCTTCTTTATTCCGCCTCCGTATATGAAGAAATGCCTACACGGAGATAAAGTGGTGGCCATCATTCGCACCGAGAATGAGAAAGAAGTGGCTGAGCCTCAAGAGCTGCTTGAGCCTTCACTAACTCGCTTCATTGGCCGTGTAAAGCTGTACAAAGGTAAGCTGAATGTCACGCCCGATAACCCGCAACTAAAAAGGCAATCGCTGAAAGCTAAGGTGCAAAAAGGATTAAACCCTGAACATTTCTCTGAAGGTGATTGGGTTGTTGCACAGCTTATTAACCATCCACTGAAAGACGATAACGGTTTTATGGTTGAAATCACCCATAAAATTACGGATGCCAACGATAAGATTGCGCCTTGGTGGGTGACTTTAGCTGAAAATGACCTGCCTAACAGTGAGCCGGCTGGTATTGAACATTGGCAGCTCAAAGATGATGCCGACCTACAACGCATCGATATGACCCACCTTCCTTTCGTGACCATCGATGGGGCATCAACTAAAGATATGGATGATGCACTGTTCGCCCAAAGAACCGAGAACGGTGACTTCACATTAACCATTGCCATTGCAGACCCAACCGCATACATCACGCCAGATGACGAGATGGACAGGGTCGCGCGTGAGCGGGGTTTCACTATTTATCTCCCTGGCCGCAATATCCCAATGTTGCCACGTGATTTAGCCGATGATTTGTGTTCGTTGATGGAAAATGAAGTTCGCCCTGCCCTTTGCTGTACCGTAACAGTGACTAAAGAAGGTGTGATTGGCGATGACATTACCTTTTTTGCGGCCAACATTAAATCGCATGCTCGATTGGTTTATGATCATGTATCAGATTGGTTAGAGACGGGCACTTCTGCCGATTGGCAACCAAGTGACCAAATCGCTTCCGTTGTGCGTGATTTGTATGATTTTTCATTAGCGCGCGCACAATGGCGCGAAACATACGCGGTCGTGTTTCCTGATCACCCTGATTATCGATTTGAACTGAGTGAAGACAACGACGTAGTGGCAATTCATGCGGATCTTCGCCGTAGTGCTAACCGTCTTGTTGAGGAAGCGATGATAACCGCGAATATCTGTGCGGGAAAAACGCTCAAAGCGCATTTTGGCCAAGGCGTGTTCAATACGCACGCGGGGTTCAAACCCGAAAAAATTGCCGATGTTGTCGAATTAGTCAACCCAACGGGTGAGCTTGAATACACTGCCGATAACTTAGCGACTCTAGAAGGCTTTGCCTCTTTACGTCGCTGGTTATGTAAGCAAGAGACCCGCTATCTGGATAATCGTATCCGCAAGTATCAAGCTTACAGTGAAATAGGAAACCAACCTCTTCCGCATTACGCAATGGGTTTGGATATCTATGCCACTTGGACTTCTCCTATCCGTAAATATGGCGATATGATCAACCATCGTATGTTGAAAGCACATATTTTAAACAAAGAGCCCGTACAAACACCGGATGGAACCGTTGGTGAAGAGTTGGCACTACACCGCAAACACCACAAAATGGCCGAACGTAACGTAGGCGACTGGCTCTATGCTAGAACGCTAGTAAACGAACCGAGCAAAGGCACCCGTTTTACGGCTGAAATTTTTGATATCAATCGAGCTGGCATGCGCGTACGTCTTTTGGAAAATGGCGCAGCCGCATTCATTCCTGGTTCTTTAATCTTAGACAACAAAGAACGTATTGAATGTAATGCGGAAAGTGGAACGCTGCTTGTCGATAAAGAAGTCGTCTTTAAGCTCGGTGATACGCTCGAAGTCGTGCTCGCAGAAGTGAATATGGAAAACCGCAGTCTGATTGCAAAACCGACTCAGGTTTTCGAACCGTTACCTATACCTTCAGAAGCTAATACCACTATCCAAGGGGAGTGATTTTAGCAGCATAGACATTTCTATCAGGCATTCTTCGGAGTGCCTTTTTATTGCTTATTGATCACCAAAAGTAAGATTTAGGATCTTTTTCAATTTCGCGGATCAACGCCGTCAAATCCGTTGTTTTAGGGAGAAAAGGATACGGCAACCAATCTTCAATTTCTTTATCGGGATCCGTATTGGGAATATACAGCGCCCATTTAGCTTCTTCCCAAATCACTTTCGCCACGATACTTGAATAGTCGCAATGCGTTGAATCTAATTTGTAATGGTGTTTGATGAAGTGCACACCGTTAACGATCGGCTCAAAACAGGATTTGCCTAATTCAACAGACACACTTTGGTTACGATTATGGCAAACAAGCTCTGCTCTTCGTTCTAGTTGACGTTGCAACAAATTCACTACCGCCATTTTACCCTCGCTCAAACACGGCTTCCTGACATCTCGACTATAGCTGACTTCGCTTATCTCTGATATGAAAAACCGTAAGGCTACAAACCACTTACCTTTGTGGTTCACAAAAGTGTCATCTATACGACATATTATGGTGGCTCAATTTTTCTAAATAACCATATTGGAGCCACTATGTTTCGAGTCGCGCTTGCTACACTGCTTTCAACTTTGCTACATACCCAGTTTGCCTTCGCAAGTGAAGTTAATATTTCTGGCTCGACCTCGGTCGCTAGGATCATGGAAGTATTCGCCGAGGACTACAATACCGCACACCCTGAAACTTATATCGCGGTTCAAGCCGTAGGTTCGAGTGCTGGCATCACATTACTGAAAAAAGGTGTCGCAGATATCGCCATGAGCTCGCGCTACCTCACAGAAAGTGAGCAAGATGAGACGATGAGCACCCTACCGATTGCCTATGATGGGTTGGCTGTTGTAATCAATCGCTTAAACAGTATTGAAAATCTGACTCGTGAGCAATTATTTGATATTTATAAAGGGAAAATAACCAACTGGAAACAAGTCGGTGGTGCTGATCAAAAAATCGCAGTTGTGACCAGAGAAGCATCATCAGGTTCCCGCTATAGCTTTGAAAGCTTATTAGGCCTGACTCGTGTGATTAATGATCGCTTAGTGTCAGACATCAGTTCCAATAACTTAGTGGTCAATAGCAATAGTATGGTTAAAACACTGATTAACCATAACCCTCAAGCGATCGGTTTCATCTCTACGGGATCGGTAGATAAATCGATTAAAGCGATAAAATTTGAGGGAGTAGAAGCCACTGCAAAAAATATTGTCACTCATGAATATAAACTTTCTATGCCATTTTTAGTGGTCTATTACCCTGAAAAAATCACTAAAGAGACTCAAGCTTTCATTGCATCTTTAAAATCAGCGGAAGCAAAGGCTCGCATAGAAGAATATGGTTATATTCCTTTGAAAAACAAATAAATACAAAATAGGAGAGTGATCGACTCTCCTATTTCTATGTCATTTTTCTAAAGTTAAAAATGGAGTTGGATTACTGAAACCACGACACAGCCTGGGCGTCGAATACCTTCAATCTCCACTTTAATTTCTCTCTCGATCTCCAAACCTTTTTTGATTGGCGTAACTTTCAATAGAGTACTAATGGCTCTTACTCGGTTTCCTGATTTCACTGGATACGGGAAACGAACTTCATTTAAACCGATATTCACCACCATTTTTGCGGTCGGAAATATTGGTTTGTCAGGATCAACGCTATCCGTCAATTTAGGTAACAAGGCCAAGGTCAAAAAGCCGTGCGCAATTGTGGTCCTAAATGGAGAATCAACTTCCGCTTTTTGAGGGTCGGTATGAATCCACTGCATATCCTCGGTTACTTGACCAAACTGGTTAATGCGCTCTTGATCAACCACCAGCCATTTACCTGTATGAATGACTTCACCAATCTGAGTCTGGAGCTGTTTATACAGACGTTGCGCTTCAGGTTTGAGTATCAAGGGTTCGGCAATAGGAGCATCTTCATTCACTGCTGGTTGGTGAAAATCTCTAACCCAAGAAAACAACTGGCGACTGTTTGTTTTATGTAGAAGCTCGCCCCAGTACTCACGTACTGAAGGTGATACCCACTGCATAAGCTCAGAGGAGTACTTGTTCATTGAATCGCCACGATGCTTAAAAAGATTCTCGACTTTCATCTAAACCTCGGTGATTAGTTAGAATGCCCTTGGATTGAGGTAATTTTGAAGTACTTCACACTTAGCTGCAAACACTTTCGAGCGTACAACCGTTCCCTGAAACACACAAATTACATATAAATCAATCAAATAAAAATAAAACACCATTTTATTAGATAACTAGGTTGTAGAGTATATAGCTCATAAAATCAAGGGAAGCGGTAAAACAGCGCTTTACTGTAACTGAAAACGTTATTGCGGTTAGCCAAACCGAGTCGATGACTCAACTTATTGCTTTACAATATTATGGTGGCTATCTATTATGCGCACCACACGGAGAGATGGCTGAGTGGTTTAAAGCACCGGTCTTGAAAACCGGCGATGGTTAATAGCTATCCTAGGGTTCAAATCCCTATCTCTCCGCCAAATGTCAAGAAAAGCCTTTGATTATCAGAGGCTTTTTCTATTTATAGCATTTGGAAACTTTAGATCACTAAAAACTCATGTGTCTGGAAGATGCAATCATATTTGGTCATCGCCTCTTCCTCAATACATCAAGAACGAATCACACGAATACCGATAGGTAAGACATAGCCCGCGCACTATGCGTTTCAATCAACCGTAGAAGAGACCGAAGCCAACAAATCTGTTGGGCTGGTCCAAGCGTAAACCCACTCTTTAATATCTTGCCCACAGGGAGACCGCCATAAACGCTCTCCTTTAGGTCGACCAGCTAAGTAGTCGTAAAATTCGATGGCTTGCTTATTGTCTGCCATCACTTCCAAATACACACCGCTATTAGGGAAATACTGCTCAAACCATGCCGCCATCTCTTGAATCAACTGGCGACCAATCCCCCTTCCTCGATAATTTTCATCAATGTGCAGAGACTCGATAATGCTGCCTTTGTCAAAATCGTGGTTACCAAAGGCGCAGATAAACCCACACAGCAGCCCTCCCTCTTCAATCAGTAGGACATGTTGATTAAATGGTGGATTGATTAAGCGAGTTTGCCAAATCAGTAAACGGTCTTCTAGAACGTCGTTATCAAGGTACTCTTTGCCTAATATGCCTTGGTAGTGAGTTCGCCAACTTTGAGCGTGTAGCTGAGCAATTCTTTCAAAATCGCAATATTCAGCTGCTTTTATTTCCATATTCTAGTCCTTATTACTTCCTGTAAGGATTAACATCGTCTTTCATACTATTCGGTTCAAATAGAAAAGCAAAATATACTAGTCACAATCCCTTAAAAGAATCATTAAACCTCTTTGACTTACAGTTGTTCGCTGATATTCTAGCGAACAACTGTAAGCTCAAGGATTTTAATCATGAAATCGGCATCAAAACCACCACTTATCTGGATAAACATCGTCATTTTTAGCTTCAGCTTGGGCTTAGCGACGATTGCAGCCCCTTTGTATGGATGGCAATTTGGCTACGGCATGGAGCATTGGCTTTGGCTGATGATTTGCTTTTCCTTTTGCAACCTTTCCATTACTGCGGGCTATCACCGTTTATGGTCACATAAAGCCTATGAAGCACATTGGGCACTGAGATTATTGTTTGCATTAGGTGGGGCGTTTGCACTGCAAAACAGTGCGCTACATTGGTCTTCTGATCACCGAGTTCATCACAAGCATGTAGACAATAATGACAAAGATCCTTATTCAGCCAAACGTGGATTCTGGTTTTCACACATAGGTTGGATGCTGCGTCACTACAATAAAACCACGTACGATGACTACTCCAACTGCCGTGACCTGCAAAAAGATAAGATCGTCATGTGGCAGCATAAGTATTATGTGCCTTTGGCACTCGCAATGAACTTGGGCGTTCCTCTGATCCTTGGTTTTATTTATCACGATATACTGGGCATGTTACTGATCGTGGGTGCACTGCGTTTAGTGCTCAATCATCACACGACATTTTTCATCAATTCGCTGGCTCATATATGGGGTAGCCAGCCTTATACTGATAAAAATACAGCCCGCGATAACGGTATTTTGGCTTTCTTCACTTTTGGCGAGGGCTACCACAATTATCACCATATTTTTGAAAACGATTATCGTAATGGGATTTATTGGTGGCAATACGACCCAACAAAATGGCTGATCAAGCTGTGCTCGTGGCTTGGGTTGGCTGGTAAACTGCGCACTTCGCCTCCCCTTAAGGTAGAAAAAGCGAAAGCGTTAATGGCATTAAGCCATGCGCAAAAACAGATCGCCGCGTTACCCAATCAACAACTCGTTATGGCCAGCATACAACGTGAATTTGACGCTTTAGTCATACAGTTGCAAGAGTATTATGAATTAAAGAAACAGCTGATCGAAAGTAAAAAAAACAATATGGTTCGTAGATATGAACACTCCCTATTGATGCTGCGCTATCGACAAGTGAAGCAACAATTAGCACTACAAAAATCCAATTGGCAGCTTATTGTGCGTCAGTACTCCTAAATTCATACTTTACAGATTTGATGAAGCCATGCCTTAAGTGGCTTCATTTTTCTTAGCTTAAATTATCCCCCCTCTAACAGAACTTCTAGCCGCATATTTGCTAAATGAATAGTTAGAACGACTAAAACATATTCAAAGTTAAAGAATTTTCAACTAGGTTATCAATTGATAATTTTATTGTTTTAGATCATCTAAAGCTCAACTTGCTCTCGTGCTACAGCATTCTTTTCGGTAAATTCCTTGTCATAAATTGATACACGTTTTTGCAATATTGTTCATAATTTCAGGAGACTTAAATGCTAGAGCTTTTAATTGGCTTGGCGGTAACAGTAGCGGTGGGTTATTTCATTGTTAAAGGTTACAAGCCAGCCGGTGTGTTACTCACCGCAGGTATCGTTTTACTGCTATTAACTGGCGCACTTGGCTATTCAGTGCTGCCAGCCAAAGTACCCTCAACCGGTAACACAGTAACGGATGCACTCGAATTCGTGAAATACATGTTGCGTTACAGTGGTGGCGGTTTAGGCATGCAAATTATGTTGCTGTGTGGTTTTGCTTCGTACATGACACACATCGGCGCCAACAATGTGGTTGTAAAACAGTTTTCTAAACCTCTTTCGGTTATTACATCCCCTTATATCTTGCTGGTTGCTGCTTACATTGTGGCATGTTTGATGTCTTTAGCGGTGAGCTCAGCAACGGGTCTTGGCGTGCTGTTAATGGCCACTTTATTTCCGATGATGGTAGCGATGGGGATCTCTCGTCCGGCCGCAGTTGCGGTATGTGCATCTCCTGCTGCGATCATCCTTTCCCCGACATCCGGTGATGTGGTTATTGCGGCGGAAAAATCAGGCCTACCTTTACACGTTTTTGCCGTGGAAACGGTTCTTCCTGTTTCGATCTGCGCCATTATCGTCATGGCGATCGCGGCCTTCTTCTGGAACAAATATCTCGATAAGAAAGACAACACACCGATGGAAAAAATCGATGTTTCCGCCATCGAAGTGAAAGCACCGGCTTACTATGCGGCTCTTCCATTCTTACCTATTGTGGGTGTGTTCTTATTCAACGGAGAAACCATTCAAGGTTTGAGCCTTGATATTTACACCATTGTGGTCGGATCCATCTTCATCGGTGCATTGGTTGACTTCGTGACGAAGCGTTTTAAAGGTAAAGAGACGTTAGAAGATCTAGAATCATGCTACGCAGGCATGGCCGAAGCATTCAAAGGCGTGGTCATGTTGTTGGTTGCTGCGGGCGTATTCGCACAAGGTTTGATGTCGATTGGAGCGATTGATAACCTGCTTCATCTTGCAGAAACCGCAGGCGCAGGCGGCATAGCCTTGATGCTGATTTTGACAGGCCTTACCGTAGCAGCCGCTATTGCGACGGGTTCAGGCAACGCTCCGTTCTACGCCTTTGTTGAGTTAGCGCCATCGTTGGCGGCTAAATTGGGCGTGAACCCAGCATTCCTAATTATCCCGATGCTGCAAGCTTCAAACCTTGGGCGCACCATTTCACCAGTATCAGGCGTCGTTGTAGCAACAGCTGGTATGGGCCATATCAGTCCATTTGAAGTGGTAAAACGCACTTCCGTTCCTGTCATCCTCGGTTTAATCACGGTCATTATTGGTACAGTAATCCTTGTACCTATGACAGCATAACGTTGACAAACAATCAGGGCGTTCAACAGGACGCCCTTTTTTCAAACCGCTATTTCCAAATAGGTGTTATTTACTCTCGCTATAGCGTTCCAAGTATAAAATCGTTGCTGCCGTGCGTGATGGGACGCGTAGCTTCTTCAGCAAACTCTTCATGTGCACCTTTACTGTCGACTCAGAAATGAACAGACGATCCGCAATTTGTTTATTCCGATACCCTTTCGCGACCTCTTTTAGAATCTGAGTTTCACGGTCGGTTAATGCTTCAAAAAGATCTTCATGCGTATGACGTTCGGCAAGGTACTGAGTAACAAACTCGCTGTACGCTTTTACACCCGTCGCGGCCTGTCTAAGCAGTTCCACCAGCTCATCTGGTTCTGTATCTTTAAGAAGGTAGCCATCAGCCCCCGCTTTCACCATAGCTTCAATATCGAGCGCACTGTCTGATACGGTTAAAATAACGATGGTGGCGGTTGATTCATCCGCACGAAGCGCTGTTAACGTATCGAGCCCTGACATGCCTTTCATATTCAAATCAAGCAGAATGAGATCCGGCTCGATGTCATGCGCCAAAGCGATGGCTTCACTGCCGTTACAAGCTTCAGCAACCACTTCAAAGTCATCTTCAAAACTCAATAGCTGGTTGATACCACGTCTCATCAAAGGATGGTCATCTACCAGCATTACTCTACATCTCGTCAAAATTTGTATCCTTTGAACGTTTATATTTCAATATAACTTCACACCCAGCATTGGGTGCGGAGGTTACTGACACTGCGCCATGCAGCCGCGCCGCTCTTTCTTGCATAATGCTTAATCCATAGTGATTGAGCCTAGCACGCTGTTGATCAAAGCCAACCCCATCGTCTTTGATAGTCACCATCACCTGATCGTCTAATTCATCACAGTTGACTTGAATGACATTAGCTTGAGCGTGTTTGATAGCATTGATAGTCGCTTCTCGGATCAATTGCAGTAAATGCACTTGTTGATGCGCATCTAAATCAATCGATGACAAATTATTATTAAGCACTATCTCCGCCGTAGTTTGCTCGCCAAGTTCCTCTAGCATGCCCTTAAGCGCTTGACCAAAATTGCCTTCTTTAATCGTTAGCCTAAAGGTGGTTAATAACTCTCTTAACTGGGTGTAAGCGCCCGACAAGCCTTGATCAATATCTAAAATGATTTGCTCTTTTTTCTCTGCGGCATGCGGGGTATCTGCTCGGCCAATCACGCGTTTTAATAGTGATACTTGTATCTTCAGATACGAAAGCGATTGAGCTAACGAATCATGCAGTTCACGTGCGATGGTGGCGCGCTCTTCCATCAAGATCAACTGCTCGGCTTGTTTCTGCGCTTGATTATAATAGATAGCGCGAGACAATATTTGTACGAAGTTATCAATCAAGGCGTTATTTGGACAAGGCAAGCTGTATTGTAGATACAAGTAACCCAGTTGTATCCCATCTAAGCTCAGCAAAAGCGGAGAGAGGGAAAACCCATTGCTCTCGCCTTCGGATAAGTGCGTGCTTTTACCCGCTTCATCACCAATTTCTAACTGGGCAAATATGACCCCTTCAATGGTGACCAAGTGTTGCAAAATCGCTTGGAAATTATCTTGGCTAATGCGCGACGCGGTTAGCTCTTGCGAGCAGTCATACAACACTTGCAGTGCTTGGTTGGCATTTTGCAACTTATGGGTTTTCTCATTCACCGCTTGCTCTAAACCAAGGTACAACTTACCAAGATCGGTAGCCATTTTATTAAACGTGCGGGTTAAGATCCCCATTTCATTATGGCTGGTGACATTGAGCGATACATCAAATGAACGGTTTTGGATCTGTTCACTGGCGGTCACTAGCGAACGCAATGGCCCCACCACTTCCTTACGAATAAAATGCACCACAAACAATGAGATACACAACACACCACCCAACCCCATGCCGCCAAACCAAGCCAGTTGGATCAGCTTTTGTTCTGAGAAGTGCTGCAACTTAAAGACAAAACGGTCGATTTGGCTGACAAATTTCGCTACCTCATCAAGATAGCGGTCTTTGTTCTCGCTATTTAACAAGCTTTTCAGTTCGTGCCAACGAATGATCAACTGATAATAATCTTTGGTGATGTCGTTTGGCACAGGCCAACGCTGCAATGCTTTCATTGATGGTGAATAAAGCGAACGTTCAAAAAGATAAATGTGAGATGAATAATCCACCGAGTTACTTTGAATATCATGTGCCAATCGATAGCTTTGCATACGCATTGAACCAGCAACGTTCACCGCTTCCGCATCATTGAGTGAGGAAGCGAGTGTAAAAATGGCGTACCCTGTGATGGCAACCGATAACAGTAAAATCGACACCATGGCTTTGGCAATGGTGCTGGTGACCGACTGTTTGGATCGTTTTCTCAAAACATCTCTCCGTGAACCTCTCCTTGCCTATTGTATCTGATTGGGCGCCGCTGTCGTTAAAGCCATTCAATATGTGATCACTCGCGCTTGAATTTATTGATCTAAAACAACATGACTAGCCAATTACCTCCTTGGGGGTATTTATAGAAATAGGACAAAAACTACAATTTGTGTATGGATAAATGAAGATTTGTTAACAAATACAGGAATGCACTTTGGTTGATCTCTCGAAAAGGCGTTTTTTTTCTCGTAATCAGGTCGATGACACCATTGTCCGCTTGCCTTGGATTGCTCACCCCCTCTCCTTTTCAGATGAGTGCACTCGCTGCGGCCGCTGCCTAGACGCGTGCGAAACAAAGATCATCACTTTAGGTGATGGCGGCTTCCCAACCATAGATTTTCATATTGATGAGTGCACCTTTTGTTATCAGTGCGCGCAGAGCTGCCCAGAGCCAATTTTCGCACCGCGCTCAACACAACCGTGGCTGGCTAAAGCAAAGCTCGAAGAAAGCTGCTTGGCTAAACGCAATGTGGAGTGTCGTAGCTGCGCTGAGTCATGTGAAGTCAGCGCTATAACGTTCAATTTAGTGATCGGAAAAGTGGCGCAACCGAATGTCGATATTGATGCCTGTAACGGATGTGGCGCGTGCGTTTCCATCTGTCCAACCTCAGCCATCCGTGTGAGCAATATTAATAATAATGAGAGATAAACATGTCACTCAATGAAGTACATATTTCAAGTTTGATCGTTCACGTCGTACCTGAACATTTAGCAGCGCTCAAAGCGACAATCGAATCGTTTGAGAACGCCGAAGTGTATGGCCAAAGCAACGAAGGGAAAATGATCGTCGTTTTGGAAACGGAAAATCAAGGCTTCGTTACTGACACCATCGATGCGATTAACAACTTACCACATGTTCTCAGCACCGCTTTGGTTTATCACCAAATAGAAAGTGGGCTGGATGACACGGATACCAACACTGGAACACAACATTCCCACATTGAGGATGACGTATGAAAATGACAAGACGCGCGTTTGTGAAAGCAAACGCAGCCGCATCCGCAGCCGCTATCGCTGGTATTACTCTACCCGCCAGCGCTACAAACTTGATTGCCAGCTCAGACCAAACAAAAATCACTTGGGATAAAGCGCCTTGTCGTTTCTGCGGTACGGGCTGTTCAGTATTAATCGGTACTCAAAACGGCAAAGTGGTTGCCACACAAGGTGACCCTGAAGCGCCTGTTAACAAAGGGTTGAACTGTATTAAAGGCTACTTCCTTTCAAAAATCATGTATGGCAAAGATCGCTTAACACAACCACTGCTGCGCATGAAAGATGGCCAATACCATAAAGATGGAGAATTCACGCCAGTGTCGTGGGATCAGGCTTTCGATGTGATGGCTGAAAAGTGGAAACAAGCTCTAAAAGCGAAAGGGCCAACCAGTGTTGGCATGTTCGGTTCAGGCCAATGGACCGTGATGGAAGGTTACGCCGCCGTTAAACTAATGAAAGCGGGTTTTCGCTCTAATAACATTGATCCAAACGCTCGCCACTGCATGGCTTCAGCCGTTGTTGGATTTATGCGCACCTTTGGTATTGATGAACCGATGGGCTGCTATGATGATTTTGAACACGCTGATGCCTTTGTGCTTTGGGGTTCAAACATGGCCGAAATGCACCCGGTTCTTTGGACTCGTATTACCGATCGCCGTTTAAGTCACCCACACGTTAAAGTAAATGTCCTTTCGACTTATTATCATCGTTCGTTTGAGCTGGCCGACCACGGTTACATTTTCCACCCACAAAGTGACCTTGCCATCGCCAACTTCATCGCCAACTACATCATTCAAAACAATGCGGTGAACTGGGATTTCGTCAATAAACATACTCACTTCAAACAAGCGACTACGGATATTGGTTATGGCCTGCGTGACGAGCACCCACTGCAAGTTAAAGCGAAAAATGCCAACTCCGGTGATGTGACTGCGATTGACTTTGAAGCTTATAAAGCCTCGGTTGCACCTTATACGGTTGAAAAAGCCGCGCAAATGTCAGGCGTTGCCGAAGATAAACTGATCGCGCTTGCAAAACAGTACGCTGACCCTAACACAAAAGTGATGTCATTGTGGACTATGGGCATGAACCAACACACTCGCGGTGTTTGGATGCAAAGTTTGGTCTACAACCTGCACTTACTGACGGGCAAAATTGCCACACCTGGCAATAGTCCATTTTCATTAACAGGCCAACCATCCGCTTGCGGCACGGCACGTGAAGTCGGAACCTTTTCTCACCGCTTGCCAGCTGACATGGTGGTGGCAAACCCCAAACATCGCGCGATTGCTGAAAAAACATGGAAGCTTCCGCAAGGCACCATTCCTGAAAAACCGGGCTTTCACGCGGTACTTCAAGACCGAATGCTCAAAGATGGCAAACTCAACGCTTACTGGGTGCAGTGTAATAACAACATGCAAGCAGGCCCGAATATTAACGAAGAACGTTTACCGGGTTATCGCAACCCAGAAAACTTTATCGTTGTGTCTGATCCGTATCCAACAGCCACAGCACAAGCGGCCGACTTAGTGCTCCCTACCGCAATGTGGGTAGAAAAAGAAGGCGCTTACGGCAATGCTGAACGCCGCACTCAAGCTTGGTATCAGCAAGTTGGCACGGTAGGCGAAGCAAAATCAGACTCATGGCAAGTGATGGAGTTCTCTAAACGCTTCAAAATGGAAGAAGTGTGGCCTGAAGAATTACTCGCCAAAGCGCCACAATATCGCGGTAAAACCCTGTTTGATGTGCTGTTCAGAAACGGACAGGTTGATCAATTCCCGCTTGAAGAAGCGCGTGAACTGAACGATGACGCACATCACTTCGGTTTCTATGTACAAAAAGGGTTATTTGAAGAGTACGCCAGCTTCGGACGCGGTCACGGCCACGACTTAGCGCCTTATGATACCTATCATAACGTTCGCGGCTTACGCTGGCCGGTTGTGGATGGCAAAGAAACGTTATGGCGCTTTAAAGAAGGCTCTGACCCTTATGCGAAAAAAGGATCTGATTGGGATTTCTACGGCAAACCGGATGGTAAAGCGTGGATCATCTCCGCTCCTTATGAAGCGCCGCCGGAATCACCTGATGCCGAATTTGATATGTGGCTGTGTACGGGCCGCGTGTTAGAACACTGGCACACCGGTACTATGACGCGGCGCGTGCCTGAACTTTATAAAGCCGTACCCGATGCGCTCTGTTACATCCACCCAGACGACGCCAAAGCGCGTGGGTTACGACGTGGTGATGAAGTATTGATTTCCAACAAACGCGGCGAAGTTCGTGTTCGTGTGGAAACGCGCGGCCGAAATCGTCCACCGCATGGTTTGGTCTTTATCCCATTCTTTGATGCTCGCATTTTGATTAACAAGCTGATTTTAGATGCCACGGACCCACTGTCGAAGCAGACAGACTTCAAAAAATGTCCGGTAAAAATCACTAAAGTAGCGTAAGCCAGTTAATGAATGCATCGGCTGCCCTATGGGGAGCCGATCTCAGAATGAGCCATTAGGCGGAGAATTTAAGATGAAAAAACTACTGATCGCCCTTTTATCTTTTGGGGCTTTATTTGGCCAAACGGTACAGGCGGAACTGAATAACCCCGGCGGCAACGGTGGGCTGGAATCGCTGCGTGGCGCAACGCAACTTGAAGAGACTCGTCCTGCAGACGACTTTAAGAAGTACCCAAGAGATCAAGCGCTTGAAAGCGAATATGTCTATCAGCCACCTTTGATCCCGCATAACATTCGTGGCTACGAAGTGTCGCTAAACGCCAATAAGTGCCTTGCTTGCCACAGTTGGAAAAATGCCAAAGAGATGGGCGCAACCAAAATCAGTGTGACCCACTATGTTAACCGTGAAGATGCGGTGCTAGCTGACGTCTCACCGCGCCGTTACTTCTGTTTACAGTGCCATGTACCGCAAGCCATTGCGAAGCCTTTGGTGGAAAATGAGTTCAAATCCGTTGATTCACTTCGCTAATCGTAGCCAGATAATAACTTAAGAGGCTATTTATGAAATTATTAAAAGCGTTTTGGAAAAGGCTCACAAGCCCAAGTAAAGCGGCCGTTGGCATCGTATTGTTCATGGGGTTTGCAGGTGGTCTGCTATTTTGGGGCGCATTTAACACCGGTATGGAAGCAACAAACTCAGAAGAATTCTGCTCAGGCTGTCATGCACCAATTGTGTCTGAGATCCAAGAGACGATTCACTATTCTAACCGTTCCGGCGTACGTGCTATCTGCTCTGACTGCCATGTTCCCCATGAGTGGACAGACAAGATTATCCGCAAAGTGCAAGCATCCAAAGAGTTGTTTGCTCATGTGGTATTAGGCACCATTAGCACACCCGAAAAGTTTCAAGCACGTCGAGCACATCTCGCGGAGCGTGAGTGGTCACGATTGAAAAATAATGACTCATTAGAGTGCCGCAACTGCCATGAGTTCGAATACATGGATTTTTCAGAGCAAGGTCCACGCAGTGCCAAACAGCACTCTACCGCCCTTGCTAGTGGTGAAAAAACCTGTGTCGATTGCCATAAAGGTATTGCACATAAACTGCCAGACATGCAAGGCGTTGAAGGCTGGCAATAGGAGAATTAACCCATGAGTACATTAGAATCGGTGATTTGGCATATTCTTGGTTACAGCGCGATGCCTGTTATTATCTTCGGCGGCTTTGCGGTGGTTGCCGCCATTTCACTTTGGTTGCTGTCACTGAGTAAAGATAAAGAACTATAAATTACACTTCCTACCGTAATTTATAGTCAACTACCAATAAAAATCCGCCTGTGCATAAGGCGGATTTTTTTACTTCACTTTAAATGACATGCGCAGAAATACTAAGGCGCGGAATCCACCACTACGGGCAAGTAATGTTTAGGTTCAAGTTTCAACCACTCTGGTAACACAGTCCCGATTGAGATTGAAGACCAAGTTCCAGAAATAATACCGATGAACATTGCAATAGCAAACCCTTCAAGCGGCTCCCCGCCCATTAACCACAATGCGGAAACGGTGAGTAATGTCGTACCCGAAGTCACCATAGTGCGTGAGAACGTCGCAATCACGGCTTGGTCGGTAATCTCTTTGGTTGGCGTACTTTGCTTGGCCACGAGCAATTCACGAATACGGTCGGCAATGATAATGGAGTCGTTCAATGAATAACCTAATACCGCCAGTACCGCCGCAAACACGGTTAGGTTGAACTCCATCTGTGTCAGAGCAAAGAAACCGAGCACTAAAATAACGTCATGCAGCAAGGCCAACAACGAGCCGCTCGCTAAACGCCATTCAAAGCGGAAACACAAGTAACCTAAGATACACAGTAAGCAGATCATCAACGCTAAACTACCTTGCTCCACCAGATCTTGTCCCACTTGCGAGCCGACCATACTGTTGCTCACCACCGTCACATGCTCAGAGACGTCGCTGAGCAAAGTTGGAATGTTAGGCGTCTCTTGATCGCTTTCAGGAAGAGCGTAGCGGATAACCCAACGTCCTTCTTCACCTGCTTTGGTGAGCATCGTTGAATCTCCTAATGTAGGTTTCAACGCTTGCAGTAACTCTTTGTTGGTGAGGGTTTTATCGACCGTGACTTCGGTGACCATCCCACCAGTAAAATCCAAACCCATGTTGAGGCCTTTCACACCAAACGCCACTAATGAGATCAGCATCAATGTCACAGAAAGTACGCTCGTGATGTAACGAATTGGACGAATATGGCTTTTCAAATAATCAATCATGTTTATACCCTTACATCACGACGAGCATCTCGTCCCCAAATGAGATTGATAACCGCACGCGAAGCAAACACACCGCTGAACATACTGGTCATAATGCCGAGCCCTAAGGTCAGGGCAAAGCCTTGGATTGGACCATTACCGATCGAATACAGAATCACGGCGGTGATCATAGTGGTGACGTTGGCGTCAAGAATGGTGCTAAAGGCGCTGCTAAACCCAGAATCAATCGCTTGGGCGAAATTACGTCCTTCTGCAATTTTGTCTTTGATGCGTTCAAAAATTAGCACGTTGGTATCGACGGCCATGCCAACCGTCAAAACTAGACCTGCAATCCCCGGCAAGGTCAGCACAGCACCCGGCAATAAGGCAATCAGACCAATGAGACACACCATGTTAAACAGCAACGCCGCGTTCGCCACCCAACCTAAACGGCGATACCAAAGCGCCATAAAAGTCAGCGTTAATGCCATACCTAAGGCTAATGCGGCAAAACCATTTTGAATGTTTTCTGCGCCCAATGAAGCGCCGATGGTACGCTCCTCTACGATAGTCACAGGCGCGGTTAATGAACCAGCGCGCAGCAATAAAGCCAGCTGCTGTGCTTCTTCCATCGAACCTGCACCAGTGATTCTAAATTGGCTACCCAGCTGCGATTGAATGGTCGCAACACTGATCACTTTTTCGCTACGCTCTGTTTCGCCACGAGCATTGGTGGTGTATTCACGGTACACGGTCGCCATCGGCTTACCGATATGCTTGGATGAAAAATCACTCATGATTTTGCCACCCGCGTGGTCAAGCGAGATGTTGACCTCAGACATTCCCACTTGGTCAATACCTGCGCGCGCATTAACAATGTGATCGCCGGTTAATACAGGGCGTTTAGTAAGTACAACATTGCGGCCATTTTCATCTTTTAGCACAATGTCTTGCGACGTAAACGCTTCGCTGGGTGATTTCGCCTCATAAAAAGCAAGGCTCGCCGTCGCACCAATCACGTTTTTCGCTTGTGATGGGTCTTGCACGCCCGGTAATTCGATACGAATGCTGTGTTCACCTTGGCGCTGAACCATAGCTTCAGTGATGCCTAGCTCTTCAATGCGATCACGCATAATCTTGAGGTTCTGTTGCAGCGTCGTTGATTGGAAATCGACTCGATTCTGTTTTGAAGGCTTGATCAGCAGTTGATCAGAAGAGCGTTGGATATCCCACCCTGAGTAAGTCTCTTTAAGAAATGCATTGATTTTATTGAGATCTTCCGCTGAATTGCTCATTACTTTGAAGCCATCAATACCTTCAGAGCTAACTTTCACGCTGCGAAGACGCTCGTCACGAAGCTTATCTTTCACGGTATCGATCATGCTGTCACGCTGCTCTTGGAACGCTTTATCCACGTCAACGTTCAGCAAAAATTGCACACCACCACGCAGATCCAACCCTAGTTTAATCGGGTTAAAACCTAAATTTGTCAACCATGTTGGTGCAACCGAAACGTAAGAGAACGTAATACTGTCTTCTTTTTCAATCATGCCATCGAGTAATTCTCTGGCGTGTGTTTGCTGGACTTCATCAGCAAAGACTAAGGTCGTTTTCCCACCTTGCTGCTGTATGTTTTGTACCGCAATATCGTTTTTTTCGAGTAGATGAGTTAATTCCACGACTGAATTAAGCGTCTCATTTTTAGCGGAGACTTGCAGTTGAATCGACGGCTGTTCGCCGTACCAGGTGGGTATAGCGCTCAAGGCAAGCACAACCAAAGTGGCGGCCAATACGATATACTTCCACGCAGAATAGTGATTAATAAGACGTGCTGACGCCTTTTTATTTTGTGTTTTTTTCATACCAATCCTCTCAGCAAAGCTGAGTTGTTATTACTTTAAATGAACAAGTTAAATGAACAAGCGAGTGACTTTGTCACTTGATATAAAGTAAGAGGGATCAGTACTGGCTATTTAACGCCACATACATGGCATTCGTTTCTTTCCAACCAGAAATTCTGTGGTTAGAACTATAGGGGCGAGCTTGCCATGCCGCCAACTCAGCGACAGGAAAAAGATAAAGCCTAAAGGGAGCGACGGTGACGTCGTAATTGGGCGTGTTATCGACAAAAGTGGGGCCATCGTATTCAACGACTCGGGAAGTTACTCCCCAACGAGATGCGGTGACGATTGCAGCAGAAGTGTCTGAGTGAAGCGATTTTGATACGGGTGGAGCCGTTTGTTTATCTTGTTGATCAGAGATAGGTTGTTGAATAGCAATAGCTTGAGGCAATGTTTGCTGATGAACAATCGCCGTGAGCGAGGTTTTTTCACCATGTTGTAGGATAACTTTACGTTCAGCGTGGCTGTGCGTTTCACTCTCAATTAAATAGCCGAACGCTTGCGAAGGCAGAACCACCGCAAGAAGCGTAAACCAGACATATTTAATAAAGTGCCAATGCATGAAAAAATCATTCCTCTCAACTCAAGCAGGCATCATATTCCTGACAACCATAAGCCTCAAGTAAAAAGATCTAAATGCTCTTATCACTTTAGCTAATGAGAAGCGTAAAATATTTCTTTGCTTTGTATATCAAAGTAAATTTTGTTGGCTAACTTGCGGCCACCACAATACACAAAATAAACCTCACGTTCTTGATATTTGAGCGACTTTACCCAGCCACCAAGCTCTTCAAAATCTTCTGGTACGCAGGTTTCATTTTTCAGCAACTCATCGGTTTTCTGCACAAAAGCCGTTTCATAGAGTTTAAAATCATCCGAATTCGCAATGTACTGCGTGACCGTTTTACGGCGCTCCTCTGCCGTGATCAGCGGGGCTTGCTCCACTAAACCATCCAAAGGTATCCACTCCGCGACTTCCGGCCCGTTTTCCTCATAGACAAAATAATCGGTAATGCGGCCAAAACCTGCTTTGCGCTCCAAGATTTTAACCTTATCACCACGGTATAGAACCCGCTCAACAAACGCTTGTGCATCGGGCTTTTCTCTTACTCCGAGCCTTGCTAAATCGACATATAAATCATTAACAAGCGGTTTTGGTGGCAAGGCCGTTTTAGGAGCCGCCTCAGTGGTTGGCACTTGTTCTTCATCGTTCGAACTCGACGAATCGGCCTGCAGTGCTTCTTGCTCGGGAAGATAGTAAAGAAAGTAATAGCCAGCCCCCGAGCCCGCCAGCCCAAGCAGCAATAATAGAAACATCAGCATTTTTTTCATCTTGCTGCTCATTCCTTTCTTGTTGTGCGCAACCTTGTTCGGCGCGGCACGCTTTAATTGTTCGTTAATTATAGTTGAAATCTCCGAATGTCATTTTTACTCACTATTCGAACCAATAGCGATACTAACGACAGCCTAATCCTGAACTTGATGCTATGCGTCAATCTTATGCAAAATCAGTCCCTTTTATTGGGTGAAGCTCCCACTATCATCATGAACCATATCATTATCAAGCTCATGAATCGTACCGATACGACAGCGCTTACCAGCTATTTGGCTCCTTTTAAAACAGGAGCCTTTTTTCTTAGATATGCCTAATCACAATCAAGCCACATTCCACCATTTTAACCAAACATCAGCACATCACCATGTTGAAGCACTTCTAATTTAGGACCGAGTAAATGGATGGTACCCGGCAATTCTGGGATTCGCTGACCGTCAAATTTAAGTGTTACATGCCCAAGCTCCGCAAGATTTTGGTTCGCCACACTGCCGACTGCCGTCACAACAAAACCGAGATCCCCAATTAATAAAGTGGTGTTGTGGTCAATCAATCCATACAACGAAGATCCCGAGTGTATGAAGCAATATTCCTTCACCGCATCAGGGGCGCTCGGGCCGAATAAAATCACCATATCATCATGCAGTGAGTCTTTAGCATAATCGCCAGCGGACAAAATCGTCGTTTGATACTGAAGCATATGCCCTCACTGATAAATGAAGAATGAGATAAGCCAAGCAATCAGCACCGTTGGCGCACCTGTAAGAAAACGAGAGTAAAGTACCGAAGGCACACCGACCTGTACCGTTTCGGGCTTAGCGTCTGCAAGGCCAAGCCCTACAGGGATGAAATCACAAGCAGCTTGAGCATTTATGGCAAACAAAGCGGGTAATGCTAAGTGCGGTGGGATATTTCCCATACCGATCTGAGTCCCGATAAGTACACCGATCACTTGCGCAATCACCGCACCTGGTCCAAGAAAGGGTGACAGAAACGGAAATGAACAGATCAAAGCAATCGTCAGTAAACCGATCGGGTTCCCTGCTAATGGCTCCAAAGTATGAGCAATTAAATCACCTAACCCAGACGCGAGAATAACCCCAATCAACATTGAAACAAACGCCATAAAAGGCAGAATGGTTTTAAGTACGGTATCAATGGTTTCACGCCCAGCCTGATTAAAGGTCGCCATCACCGAGCCCATACCGATCCCCACTTTAGCCAGTAAGCTATCTGTTTGTTGGCTAAGCTTCTTCGTCGTGTCAATGGATTGGGGCTGAGATAGGATTGGCTCACAAAACGTGGTTTTGTGATCATCTACCAAGGAAAAACAACCACTGCGTATGCCAGATGCATAAATATCTTCCTGAATATACTGTGCTAAAGGGCCACTTTGGCCTGTAGCATGGATATTTAATGTCGGAATACCTTTTTTGGGATAAAGCCCACAACGCAATGTGCCACCACAGTCAATCACTACACAAGCGACTCGTTCATCGGGAACGAAATGTTCAAAGCCGTTAACCGCTTGCATGCCCGTCAACGCCACCATCTCATCAATAAAATGGGGACGAGTCCCTGCTGTGATGTAGATGATCTTCTTGTCAACCTCAACCGGAATGAATAGCGGGCCACCCCATCCACCCTGCCCTCGGTTTACTTTCAATACCGTCATCATTTTTCCTCAACCACGTTAAGATCGACTTTATCGCTGAATACTACACCTTGTTGTCTAGCCACAAACATAGTCGTCATATCGGTTATCCAACCGCGTAAAAAGTTGGTCACTAAGCCAACCAGCAAATAGGAAATAGCGAGAGGACCGAGCGATAAGCCCTGTTGAGTGATCCCAGCGGCAATGCCTAGATAAATAAACAATTCACTAGGATTTACATGAGGGAACATACCATTCATGGTGTGGCAACTGTAGGAGGCAGAGGCATAATAAGAAGGTTTGTACTTTTCAGGTAAGAAACGCCCTAGGCTGAGCACCATGGGATTACAAAAAACAAAGGTTCCTACTGTCGGCAAGAGCAAATAGCGAGATATAGGATTAGACGCACTTTTCTGAGCTAACACTTCTATGCGCTGTTGGCCAATAAAACGGATCAGCGCATTCATGGCAACTAATAAACAGATCAGCACTGGGAGTACTTGTGCCACCATTTCGCTAAACACTTCACCGCCTTTCTCAAACAGACCAATAAACCATTCCGCTCCCTCGATTATCCAATCCATACCTTCGGCTCTTAAATTATGTGGGGATAGTCGGAGTGTTTCCGTTATTGATATATTGAAAAAGAGGCAAAAGAGAAAAGCGTGAATTCAATCACCGATAACTTTTATTTTAAAAGTAAAAAATTGAAATCGGCGACAAAATAAAAAGAAAGCCAACTGGCCTCCTTTCATAAATGGGGTTTATGGAGTGACTTAGGAGCCAACGGTGATCACTTGGATACCTTTCTCTTCCAAATACGTCCGATCCTCTGCTGCGATAAGGTTATCTGTGACAACTATATCGATTTTATCTAGCGGAACCACCACGTTAGGACTACGACGGCCAAACTTACTTGAATCGGTCACGACAATGATCTGATTGGCTGCTTGGCACATCGCCTGGCTGACTTGATACGCTTCGTTGTAGGTTGTTGTTCCCTGCGCGAGGTCAAAACCATCAGCACCAATAAAGAGTTTATCGAAAGAAAACTGTTTAAATGCTTGCTCTGCCAGCGTGCCATGGAAAGACGCTGATTTTCGGCGATACGTTCCGCCCGGAACCAATACAGTATGTTCCGCATCCAAATTCGCTACTGCGTTTACGATGTGAATACTGTTCGTCATCAATGTCAGTGACATCACCTGTTCAAAATGCGGCACCATCTGCAGTGTGGTACTGCCACAGTCCAGAATGATCGAATCCCCATCCTTGACCAGTTGTGAAGCGGCTTTAGCGATTAAGCATTTACGTTCAAGGTTCACCGTCTGCTTTTCATCCATCGAACGGTCTTCCAAAATGACACTATTAGCGATACAAGCTTCAGCTGCTCCGTAACGGCGAATAACAAGCCCTTCTTCCTCTAACGAACGTAAATCACTGCGTATTGTAGCTCCTGATGTTTCAAAGGTATCGGCCAGATCATTCACTGACGTTTTCCCATTAACACGCAGATAATCCAGCAACTGCGCTCTTCTGTTATCTAAATTCATAGCATCAACTTCATTATTAAACTGATAGCAGTTTACAATAGTTCCCTTTCAACTTAAAAGGAAAAGGGGGAACATTCTTTCATTACTGCCTAGAAATTGCGACGTTTAACGCTTCTTGAACATTAGAATCCAGTTGAAATATGAGTGATTCAGGGATAGGTAGTGATTGACCAATGAGTTGATCTAGTGTCTTTGGTCTAGCAAATACAGAAATACCCTTCATCACTTGGGCATCTACAACATGCTGATCTTCATCTTCAACCAACACCAGTACGGTACGCGGTTTCCATCGGCTTTGGGTGCGGCCTATCTTGACTTTCCCTTTATGAGTCATAGATTGAAGCATCCGATTAAAAGATCGAATCTGCAAATAACCTAAGACGATCTGTATCATCCAAGCTCCTGCAGCAAAATAAATAAGTACCGTTGTTGAGTCCATCTCATACCTCTTGTCAAAAAGGGGCAAGCATAACGCCTGCCCAATATAATCTGCCCTTATTCTAGGAGCATAGGGCTTAATCCATGGGGGATGGATTAGAACATTACCTGACCACCCGTGATATTGATCGATTGACCAGTACAATAGGCGGCTTCATCGCTGGCGTAAAACTTCAGTACATTGAGAACATCCTGATATTCACATCCTGCCTTAAGTGGCACTTTATCGATATAAATCTGTTCAACCTCTGATTCCGGTACACCCAATTTTTTCGCATACTGAGGTAGCAGTGATTGGAACATAGGGCTTTTCAACAAGTTACCCAACATCAAAGAATGCACCGTGATTTTGTGTTCCGCTAAATCTAACGCAAGTGACTGAGTCAGGCCAACCCCACCAAATTTGGCCGCTGAGTAACCACTGTTATGCTTTGAACCCACTTTACCCGACTTTGAGTTGATCTGAATAATGCGCCCACCACGTTGTTCACGAATCATTACTTTTGATACTTCTCGTGCACAGAGGAAATACCCCGTTAGGTTTACGTCAATCGATAGCTGCCAAGCAGTCAGTGGGAAACCGTCAATCTTGCCAGCCTGAGCCACACCAGCGCTGTAAACCAGCAGATCAATCCGTCCAAAAAATTCATCTATTTGCCTAACCATATTCACTACACTTTGCTCTTTGGTGGCATCTACCTCCACACCCAGTGCTGTAGCCTGGCCGTATTCTTGATTAATTCTATTAGCCACCTTTTCAGCACTGCAACCATTTAAATCGGCGACCGCAACTCGGTAACCTTCATTAGCCAAACCTAAGCACAGAAATTCACCTAGAGTCTGACCACCACCAACCACTAACGCAACTTTACTCATAACTTACACCTTACTTAGAGGGTGCCCCATCGTAGGCATAGAGCACCCATACTGACTATTAATTTAAAAAGACAATTTCATCACCGCAGCGCACTTGCTGAGGTCGATCACCATTGACATGAAGACAACCCGGATATTCAGCTTCAACTAAGGCATCAAACCGTATGGTAATGTGCCCAAGCTCTGCAAGGTTTTGATTGACCACCTCACCAACCGCTGTAATCGGATACTGATACCTTCCCAATTGCATCACACCACCGGGTTTGATATTCCCCTTGAGTGCGTCATGCGTGTGGATGAAGCAATACTCTGCCGCATCTTTTGGGGCAATATTACTGAAGATGATCATCATATCGTCTTCCAACGCACTATTGGCAAACTCACCAATGCTCTCGATCTTGACTTGATATAGTGGCGACATTGCTCTCCCCTCCTATTGATAGATAAATAGAGACACAAACCAAGCCAGTAGAACGGTAGGTGCGCCCGTAAGGAAGCGTGAATACAGTACCGAAGGAACACCTATTTCAACGGTTCTCGGCTTAGCTTCCGCCATACCCAACCCAACCGGGATGAAATCACAAGCCGCTTGAGCATTGATGGCAAATAAAGCGGGCAACGCGAGATGTGGTGGTATATTGCCAAGACCAATTTGGGTGCCGACTAATACACCAATAACTTGAGCGATAACCGCACCGGGGCCAAGGAATGGAGAAAGCAGCGGGAACGAGCAGATCAACGCGAGCGTTACTAACCCTAGTGGATTTTGCGCCAAAGGCGTCAATACATGCGCGATCACATCGCCCAAACCAGAGGCAATGATCACCCCAATCAGCATTGAGACGAATGCCATAAACGGCAAAATCGTTTTCAAAATGGTATCAATGGCTTCACGCCCAGCTTGGTAGAAGGTCGCCATCACCGACCCCATCCCAATGCCAATCCGAGCCAACAAGCTGTCACTTTGCTGAGTTAGTTTTTTACTCGTATCGTATTTGTTTGTCGCCAGACTCTCGTTAGAGAGTTCATCTCTTAGTGGTGGTTGCATTGATCCACCCTCGCTACCTACTAGTTGAATGTCACACTCACGCACACCCGATACATAAATATCTTCAGTGATGAATTCAGCCAATGGTCCACTTTTACCCGTAGCGTGAATATTAACTGTCGGTATCCGTTTTTTGGGATACAAACCGCAGCGCAATGTTCCACCACAGTCGATGACCGCTACGCCAATGTCTTCATCGGGCACACTAGTTTTAAAACCATCAACCGCTTCATAACCGGTAAGCTCAACAATACGGTCGACAATTGCAGGGCGAGTACCACCCGTAATGTAAAACACCTTTTTATCGGCTTCGATCGGCAACTCCAATGGGCCACCCCAACCGCCACTACCTTTCTGTATACGTAATACTTTCGTCATTTTTATTGCCCCATTAACCTACGTGAACCTGACGCTCTAACTGAACACCCTGTTGACGTTCAACCATAGTTGTAGTGAAGTCAGTGACCCACCCACGGAAGAAATTAGTCACCATACCAACCAACAAATAGCTAACCGCAAGAGGTCCAAGCGGCAGACCGAGCGTTGTCAGGCCACTAGCAATACCTAGATAGACAAACAACTCACCAGGGTTAATGTGCGGAAACAAACCATTCATCGAGTGACAGCTATATGAAGCCGCCGCGTAATAGGAAGGTTTATAACGTTCAGGTAAAAAACGACCGAGACTCAATGTCATCGGGTTACAGAAAATGAAGGTGCCGATAACTGGCAATATCAAATAGCGAGAGATCGGATTGCCAGCACTACTCTGTGCCAGTTTCTCCACTCGTTCTTGACCCACCAATCGGATAAGCGCATTCATCGCCACCAGCAGTGCAATTAATAAAGGTAAAATACCGGTTACCATCCCCGTAAACACCTCTCCTCCTTTTTGAAATAGTCCGATAAACCATTCCGCTCCGTGAATTATCCATTCCATAATCAAACCTCATTGTTGTTATTGGCTTAGTGTCAAAGTACGTATTTATACTTCCACTTTAAATTTCAAATTAAAAGAATTGGCTTTCATTTTAATGACGATGATCACGAAATAATTTTCATAACGAAAACAATAACAACGAAATAACAAGGGATGAAAACGAATTAACAACCAGAGGCATCACCCATTCCTGAGC
>NZ_CAWNJO010000062.1:0-29401 GCF_963874835.1 Vibrio sp. V12_P9A6T4
AGCGACACACGAGGTTCACTTTCTTTAAACAAAGAGGCGTGACCTCAACCTTAACTAGGTTGTGCGGCGCTATTCTTTTCTTCGAAAAGAATTTGGAGCGACACACGAGGTTCGAACTCGTGACCTCAACCTTGGCAAGGTTGCGCTCTACCAACTGAGCTAGTGTCGCAATGATTAATCGTATTTACGCTTAATCTAAATTTGGTTGCGGGGGCTGGATTTGAACCAACGACCTTCGGGTTATGAGCCCGACGAGCTACCAAGCTGCTCCACCCCGCGTCCGTATTGTGTCACCGTTAAGTACGATGAAAACTTAAACCTGTTCACTTTCTAACAAGAGAAAGTGCAGCGACACACGAGGTTCACTTTCTTTAAACAAAGAGGCGTGACCTCAACCTTAACTAGGTTGTGCGGCGCTATTCTTTTCTTCGAAAAGAATTTGGAGCGACACACGAGGTTCGAACTCGTGACCTCAACCTTGGCAAGGTTGCGCTCTACCAACTGAGCTAGTGTCGCATTCACAACGTTTCCGTTGTTCAGGGCTGCGAATTATAAGAGCATTTTCTTATGATGCAAGCCCTTACTGGCAAAAAATCTTTTTTTTTTTTTTTTGACGAAAAAGAACGCAAATATGGCGTATTAATCACAAAAACTGGTTAACACGCCATCAGAAAAAAATGCCGTTCTGAAAATTAAATACTGAATATGGTCTTACGGTAGTACTGAAGCTCAGCAATAGACTCACGAATATCATCTAAAGCCAGGTGGCTACCTTGCTTAGAAAAGCCATCCAATACTTCTGGCTTCCAACGGCGAGTCAGCTCTTTTAGCGTACTGACATCCACATAACGGTAATGGAAGTAGGCTTCCAGCTCAGGCATATGTTTATAAAGGAAGCGGCGATCTTGCCCAATACTGTTGCCACAAATCGGAGATTTACCTTTAGGCACCCACTTTTCCAAAAACGTAATGGTCTGTTCAACCGCTTCTTGTTGTGTCACTGAGTCATGACGTACTCGCTCGACCAAACCGCTTTTGGTATGTGTGGTGGTGCACCATTCATCCATTTTAGCCAATTCAGCTTCTGATTGATGAACAGCCAACACTGGGCCTTCAGCCAAAATGTTCAACTCACTATCAGTTACAATGGTGGCAATCTCGATAATTTTGTGAGTTTCAGGGTCTAAGCCTGTCATCTCAAGATCAACCCAAATCAAGTTTTGATCGCTAAAAGACATAAATACGTTGCCTATATTGGTTTGCAGATAAAAAAGGTACTATACCCAAATTCAGATCCCCAAGATACCTTTGGACATTGGATCCAAACGGTATGATTTTGAGTAAAATCTCAACGTTGGATCAAAACGTATCATAATCATGAAGTAGATAATCGTGGCAAAGAAAAAGAAGCTGACGAAAGGTCAAGTACGACGCGTTCGTAATAATCAGAGTAAACGACTCAAAAAAGAGGACACAGTTTCGTGGGATGAAGCCATGCTCGGCACCGCAAAAACTGGGTTAGTGATTACTCGTTTTGGCCAACATGCCGATGTTGAAGATTTAGAGACTCACACCATCCACCGCTGTAATTTACGCCGAGGCATTGAAACGCTGGTCTCAGGAGATCGTGTTATTTGGCGACCTGGACTCGAATCGATGGCGGGTATCTCTGGCGTTGTCGAAGCGGTTGAACCGCGCAAATCGGTTCTGACTCGTCCAGATTATTACGACGGTTTGAAACCAGTAGCGGCAAACATTGATCAGATGGTCATTGTGTCATCCGTACTACCGGAACTGTCACTCAATATCATCGACCGTTATTTGATCGCTTCAGAAACCGTGAATATTGCGCCGCTAGTGGTACTGAATAAGATTGATTTACTCAGCGATGAATTGCGTAACCAATATCAAGAGTCGTTACGTGTGTACGAACGCATTGGCTACAAAGTGCTTTTTGTCAGCAAAAAAAGCGGTGAAGGGATTGCTGAGTTAGAAGCGGAACTTGGCGGACGGATCAACATATTTGTTGGTCAATCTGGCGTCGGTAAATCCAGCCTAGTGAACGCATTAATGCCAAATTTGGAAGATGAAATTGAAGAAGGTGAAGTTTCTCAAGCATCTGGACTTGGTCAACATACCACCACTGCGGCTCGCTTGTATCATATCCCTACAGGCGGTGATTTGATCGACTCGCCGGGAGTGCGTGAATTTGGTTTATGGCATTTGGAAGCTGAAGCGATCACTGAAGCCTTTGTCGAATTTCGTCCCTTCTTAGGCGGCTGTAAGTTTAGAGACTGCAAACACGCTGACGATCCGGGTTGCTTACTACGTGAAGCCGTGGAAAAAGGTGATATTAGTAACACGCGCTTTGAGAACTACCACCGAATTTTAGAAAGCATGTCGGAAAACAAAGCTAACCGCCAATATTCGCGTAACAAAAAAGCGGATTTATAAATAGCATCGAGTTTTACCCCGGCAAATGTCCGCAGACTTGATCGATAAATTTTTTATCTGTCGCCATCGAATAATCCGTAAGCAATGGTGACTAACTGCTGACATGGTGAGAGTTTTTCAGTAACATCTCGCGCCCAAAGTGAAGAACATACAGTTAACATTGGAATCAGAGACAATGGATAAAATTAAAGTTGGACTGCAATACTGGATCCCACAACATGGCTTAACACGCCTGATGGGTAAACTCGCATCAGCGAAAGCTGGCGGTCTAACCACTGCAGTCATTCGTTGGTTTATTAAACAATATAATGTCAACATGGATGAAGCTCTGCATTCAGATCCTAGCCATTTCAAAACATTCAATGAATTCTTTGTTCGTGAATTGAAAGCCGATGCTCGGCCAATCAGTGACGGTGATAGCTTAATCACCCATCCGGCCGATGCTTGCGTTAGTCAATTCGGGCCGATTCAAGATGGCAAGCTGATCCAAGCGAAAGGCCACCATTTTACAGCGGTAGAATTGCTCGGTGGTGATGCCAAACTGGCGCAAGAGTTTGAAGATGGCGAATTTGCCACGCTTTATTTATCACCTCGCGACTACCACCGCGTACACATGCCTTGCGATGGCGTGTTACGTCAAATGATTTATGTTCCGGGCGATCTTTTCTCGGTTAACCCACTAACCGCCGAAAATGTACCGAACCTGTTTGCTCGCAATGAGCGCGTGGTGTGTATTTTTGATACTGAGTTTGGCCCAATGGCACAAGTGCTTGTCGGAGCGACCATTGTTGGCAGTATTGAGCTAGTTTGGTCAGGGACTGTCACGCCTCCGCGCGGCAATACCGTTTATCGCTGGGATTATCCAGCCCAAGGCAATACCTCTGTTGTACTGAAAAAAGGACAAGAGATGGGTCGCTTTAAGCTAGGCTCAACGGTGATCAACCTGTTTGCAAAAGATAAAATTCGCTTTGATGAGTCTATGCAACACAATGCTACAACGGTTATGGGTACTCCATACGCACAGCAACGTTAATCGCCATCTCTTAATGTTCCCTGCAAAATGCGTTAGCTCTGCATGTTCAGAGCTAACGCCTCTAGATATTTCGCTTTTTTTCTTTATTGATAAAAAACAAAGCTGCTGCATATTCCTTCGCTAAAACTCAAAATTTCAAGCCGCGTCTAAGACCTTCATTCACATATCATTTACGCTAGTTACTTCAAGTTAACCTAATGAAGGTCATGTGATATGCCTACCATGAATACGGGAATGCTGATAAAGCTTGCGATCTGCTTTTTGCTGCCCATCGGTGTTTTACTGATGCCCATTGATGCAATACCGATTGATGACTTAACCTTAATTCAACATCGATTACTGGCTATTTTTTTATTGGCTGCTCTGCTTTGGGTATTGGAGCCAGTTCCTGTATTTGCCACCTCCATTTTGATCATTGCGCTCGAATTGGTGATGATTTCAGATAAAGGCTTGCATCTCTTTCGTTCGCCACCCGCTGGGCATGATATCGGCGAGCTGATGAAGTACACCGATATTTTCAGCGCTTTCTCTTCACCGATTATTATCTTGTTCATGGGCGGCTTTGCACTGGCGATTGCTGCTTCTAAATATGAACTGGACAACAACTTAGCCCGAGTTTTACTCAAACCTTTTGGTACTCAACCCCGCTTTATTATGCTGGGGCTAATGTTGATCACTGCGGTATTTTCTATGTTTATGTCCAATACCGCGACCACTGTGATGATGCTGGCGTTGCTCGGGCCGATCGTCGCTTCCGCTCCAAAAGGGGATTTAGGCATCAAAGCCTTAGTGCTCTGCATTCCGATTGCAGCGAACACCGGTGGTATTGCCACGCCTATCGGTACGCCACCCAATGCGATCGCGCTGCAATATCTCACCGGAAGCAATAGCATTGATTTCTTTTCTTGGATGATGATGGGCTTGCCGTTTGTGATTATTCAGCTCACGTTAGCTTGGTTTTTGCTACAAAAACTGTTCCCCTCTTCAGAAAAACAGATGGTGCTAAAACTAAACGGAACATTCCAAAAAAATTGGCGTGCAATCGTGGTCTACATTACTTTTGCTGCCACCATAGTGCTGTGGATGACCACCTCTCTACACGGCATGAACACCTATGTGGTTTCCATCATCCCTTTGGCGGTTTTTACACTCACCGGCATTATGGGCAAAGAGGAACTGAAACAGATCAACTGGGACGTCTTGTGGCTAGTGGCTGGCGGGATAGCGATTGGAATTGGGCTAGATAAAACAGGGCTCGCTTCAGCATTAGCTCACGCGATTGATTACAGTTCTCTATCGCCTATCTCGGTCGTCATCACCCTGTCGCTCGTTTGTTGGATCATGGCAAACTTCATGTCCAATACCGCGACCGCTAACTTACTCATGCCGATCGCCGCCGCGATTGGCACATCCATGGAAAGCTTGGCCAGTATTGGTGGTATACAAAGTTTGTTAGTGGTTGTCGCCTTTTCTGCCTCACTGGGTATGATTTTACCTGTCTCAACACCGCCGAACTCACTGGCCTATTCTACCGGGCTTATTGAGAGTAAAGACATGGCCAAAACAGGTCTGATTATTGGCGTTGTTGGCTTGTGCATTGTCTATACTGCCGCGCTATTACTAACCTAACCTTTGGTGACTGCGACTTGCATTGAGCGTCAAGACTGAATGCAGGTCGCAAAGATGAATCATTCCAGCCTAAAACTAAGTAAAAGCAAATCAACGAGATGAACAATAATCGAGCACGATCATATTAATCAAAGCTACATTCTCGTAGGATTACTCTGATTTACTTATTCATTTATCTGAAGAAACATGGAACGGCTTCATCATTTCGCTGCAACTAAGCGTAGGAGCCGTTAATTCATCTTTTTTCCGTTCTGATCTATCGACACGCTGTTGTCAAACCGTTCTAGGGGCATAACCCATGAGACATACCATCAAATTTAAAATTCAAGTGGCGATCGCCATTATCATTGCGATAGTCAGTGGCGTACAAGCTTGGATCTCCGTCAGCCAACTGCAACAGGAGACGACTCACGCCATCAATAGTGAAATGGAAAATGTCAGTCTCGCCACCAGCCGTTATATCAGTGATTGGCTCGGGATCCGTAGCAATATGATGTTGGCTAATGAATCTTTTATCGCCAGTAATGACAACGCAGATCAAGCGCTACTGGTCACCAAAAAAGGCGGTGATTTTCTTTCTGTCTATGCTGGCTTCAGTGATGGCACCATCGCTTATGGTGATAAAACCGAAGATTGGCCAAGTGATTATGATCCAAGAACGCGCCCTTGGTATAAAGACGCAATGGCACAATCCGGGCTTATAATTACCGAACCCTACCAAGATTTTGATGGCAGCATCGTAGTCAGCTTCGCCAAAGCCTTTAAAGGTCAAAAGCAAGGTGTACTCGCCGCCGATTTAACCGTAACCAATCTCATTAAAGAGGTACTGAGTGTTAAACTCGATAACCAAGGCTTTGCGTTTCTGGTTGATGGCAATAACAATATTGTCGCCTATCAAGATGAAGCCTTAAGCCAAAAACCTTTAACCAATTTAAACAACGAATTAGATTCCCAGCATATGGCCAGCTTAGCTAAAGAGAATCGCGTTGATACTATTGTTTGGCCAAAGCAAGGCAACAAGTTGATTTACGTCTCACAAATACCGAATACTGATTGGTCGCTGGGCATTGTGGTGGATAAAGAGATGGCCTACGCCTCGGTTTCTGAGCAGATCACCTTTACCGCCATTGCCTCTTTAGTACTCTACATTATTATCGCCAGCATCAGCACTTGGGTTGTAACCCGCTTACTGCAACCACTGCAGGTATTGTCGAACGCTTTAGCGCAATTAGCGCAAGGAGAAGGCGACCTCACCCAACGCATCGACATTCGACGCATGGATGAAATCGGTGAATTGGCCGAGAAAGTGAATCTCTTTTTAAGTCAAATGCAGGAGATGCTGAAAGGGATCGTCAGCCGTAGCCAACAACTTTCCCAGCAAGCACAAGATGCCAATGACCTTTCTGCTCAAGCTTCCATGCGAGTTGAGCACCAACAAAATGATGTCAATCAAATAGCCACCGCGATTCACGAGATGTCGGCTACCGCCGCTGAGGTGGCTAGCCACGCCGAACTGACCGCTAGCGCGTCACAGGCATCGGCCTCAGCTTGTGATGACGGGCAGGCGGTTATCAAAAAGAATCGTGATTCCATTACTCACTTAGCCAATCAGGTCGATAGTGCGGCCAAAGTGATCCGAGAGTTGGAGAGCAATGCTCAAAGTATCAACCAGATCCTATCCACCATTCAAAGTATTGCCGAACAAACCAACCTGTTAGCACTCAACGCAGCGATTGAAGCGGCCCGCGCAGGTGACCAAGGCCGTGGTTTTGCTGTGGTAGCCGACGAAGTTCGTGTGCTCAGCCAACGTACACATGGTTCAACGGAAGAGATCCGCACCATGATAGAAACCTTGCAACGCAATACTCAACATGCGGTCGAGAATATGGAAGCCAGCACCAAACTGGCCGACCACAGTGTTGACTATGCCGAACAAGCTCACGACAGTTTAGTGCGGATCACGCAAGCCATTACCGAGATCAATGATATGGCCTTACAAATTGCCAGTGCCGCTGAAGAGCAGCGAGCCGTCAGCGAAGACATTAGCCGCAATACACAAGGTATCAAAGACGCTTCTGATGACCTTGCTAGTCAAACTCAGCAGAGCAGCCACAGCGCTCATGAAATGCATTTATCGGCAGAAGCCATGCGTAACGATATTCGCCGCTTCAAAGTATAAATCCCCTTGGCTTGCCTCTTTTAATCACCTTGAGGCAAGCCCATAAATTCCCTTTGTTTTCCCCTAGCGCTTAAGGCATATTGAGATCCTTCCCTCGTTCAAGGATGTTTACATGGGCTACGAATGGCTCGCGCTTGCTGCCGCGTTTCTTTGGGCAGTAGCCAGTTTACTGTCTGTTACTCCCGCTCGCCATTTAGGAACCTTTGCTTATAGCCGTTGGCGCATGGGCTGTACTTCTCTCATTTTAGTGAGCATGGCGCTGGCAACTGGCGGCTGGGCAACGGTAAACAGCGAGATGGTAACACCCATGATGTATTCGGGGTTGATTGGCATATTCATTGGCGATACGGCGCTGTTTGCGTGTTTAAATCGCATGGGGCCAAGACAAGCGGGTTTGCTCTTTTCCTGCCATGCCGTTTTTTCGGCCATTCTCGGCTATTTTTTATTCAGCGAAAGCATGAGCCATGCAGAGCTAGTGGGCGCGACTTTTGTCTTTTCAGGCGTTCTAACGGCCATCTTTTTTGGCCGCCGAGGGCAAAATCATAATGCATTGGAAGCAATTAAAGGCCGAGTATGGGTTGGCATTGCACTTGGCCTTATCGCGGCTCTATGCCAAGCATTGGGTGGGATCATCGCCAAACCTGTGATGCAAACGGGGATCGACCCCATCGCCGCTTCCGCGATTCGAATGCTCACCGCCTTCACCGCACACTGCTTACTGTTGGCTACTGGTGCAAAATTAGCACGCGCCACTCAAGCCATTACGCTGCCCATTTTTACCATTACCGCCATCAACGGTTTTCTTGCGATGGCGGTCGGAATGACGTTAATTCTCTACGCACTGCGTGAAGGCAACGTGGGTATGGTGGCCCTGCTCTCCTCAACCACGCCCATCATGTTGTTGCCTATTTTATGGATGTATACCAAACAGCGGCCCAACCGCTTCGCTTGGTGCGGCGCACTGTTTGCCGTGCTTGGGACGGGAATTTTAGTTTATTAAATGGCGCTAAAAAGGCACCGATGTTGATCAATAGGCTACCTTTATAGGCATTGATAGGGAGAATCATTGATCTTAACCTACTGCAATCGCTTCAAAGTGTAGTAAAATTACGCTAATTTCTGTTTAAGTTACTTTGAATTTGACGAGGTCATAACTATGTCAGCTAAGAAGCCAATGGCTTTAGTAATTCTTGACGGTTGGGGTTACCGTGAAGATAACGCACACAACGCAATCAGCAATGCACATACTCCAGTCATGGATAGCTTAATTGCAAACAACCCAAACACTCTGATTTCTGCTTCTGGTATGGATGTAGGTTTACCGGATGGTCAAATGGGTAACTCAGAAGTCGGTCACACCAATATCGGTGCTGGTCGTATTGTTTACCAAGACCTGACACGCATTACTAAATCAATTCTTGATGGTGAATTCCAACAAAACGAAGTGTTAGTCAACGCGATGGATAAAGCCATCAAAGCGGGCAAAGCGGTTCACCTATTGGGGCTAATGTCGCCAGGTGGTGTTCACTCGCATGAAGATCATATCTACGCTGCCGTTGAAATGGCTGCTGCCCGTGGCGCTGAGAAAATCTACCTCCACTGCTTCCTTGATGGCCGTGATACGCCACCACGCAGTGCCGAAGCCTCATTGCAACGCTTCCAAGACCTATTTTCTAAATTAGGTAAAGGTCGTATCGCCTCACTGATTGGTCGTTACTACGCCATGGATCGCGATAACAACTGGGAACGCGTACAAAAAGCTTACGACCTATTGGTTGAAGCCAAAGCAGAATTTACTTTTGATTCCGCCGTAGCAGGCCTTGAAGCCGCTTACGCACGTGAAGAAAATGATGAATTTGTTAAAGCGACAGAAATCAAAGCTGAAGGCCAAGACTCTGCTGCGATTGAAGATGGCGATGCCGTGATTTTCATGAACTACCGCGCCGACCGTGCACGTGAAATTACTCGCGCTTTCATACCAGATTTCAACGGGTTTGAACGTGCGAAGTTCCCAGCAATTGACTTTGTGATGCTAACCCAATACGCCGCCGACATTCCTCTGCTGTGCGCATTTCCACCAGCATCACTAGAAAACACCTACGGTGAGTGGCTATCAAAGGCGGGCAAAACTCAGTTGCGCATCTCTGAAACAGAAAAATACGCGCACGTCACCTTCTTCTTTAACGGTGGTGTTGAGAACGAATTCCCAGGCGAAGAGCGCCAATTGGTTGCTTCACCTAAAGTGGCAACTTACGATCTGCAACCGGAAATGAGCGCGCCTGAACTGACTGAAAAACTCGTTGCGGCAATCAAATCGGGTAAATACGATGCGATTATCTGTAACTACCCTAACGGCGATATGGTTGGTCATACTGGTATTTACGAAGCGGCCGTGAAAGCATGCGAAGCGCTTGATGAGTGTATCGGAAAAGTGGTTGAAGCGATTAAAGAAGTCGATGGCCAGCTACTGATCACAGCAGACCACGGCAATGCAGAAATGATGGTGAACCCAGAAACAGGGGGCATTCATACCGCACATACCAATCTGCCAGTGCCGCTTATCTACGTCGGTAGCAAAGATCTTAAGCTAAAAGATGGTGGTAAGCTTTCTGACCTAGCACCAACGATGCTTGCTCTATCGAACATGGACATCCCGGCAGAAATGTCTGGTCAAGTGTTGTTTAAATAACTCACCAACCACGTGATGTTGAGCCTCGATAAATATCGAGGCTTTTTTTCGCCCAAGAACTCGATTTGATTGCAAGTTTTGACATAGGGCTTTCGCCTCGCGGATGGCTTTGAGTATACTGACTCACTAATTTGTCGATAGAGACTTGAAAACGGATGAGAAACAAGCCTTCACCACACCCACTTACTATAACGACTTGGTGGCATGCACTTAGCCTAGTGATGGTGTTAGGGCTAGCTTGCCTCTCCAGCTCACCGTTAATGGCTGCCACACAACAAGAGCTAAAAGGGGTGAAAGGCGAAATTTCTCGTCAGCAGCAAGCGTTAAATAATCGACAAAAAGAGCTCGATTCGTTGCAAAATGCGCTTAAAAAGCAAGAAGTAGGCATTTCAAGTCTAGAAAATCAGATCAAAAACACCAAATCAGAATTGGTAGTGGCCAACGCTAATATCGCTAAACTCAAGCAAAAGATCACGGCCTTAGAAACACAACAAACACAGCAAACCGCCAAATTAGCTCAACTGATCAAAACCTATTACGCCACTCAGCGAGCGACAGCCTCATCCAACATACTCAATAATGGCGTGGAAGAAGATCGCATCAGCCAGTATTACCAACACTTGGCGAAGGCACGCAGCCAAACCATCCAACAGCTTGAACTTACGCAAAAAGAACTCAATGAAAGTGAAAAACAGCTGCGACTTGAACGAGACCAAATCGCCTCTCTATTAGAACAGCAGACCCAAAAGCGCGCTACATTGGCAAAAACGCAGTCAGAACGACGCAGTACAGTGGGTAAAATTCAAAAAAGCATTTCCGGTGATAAAGTCTACTTAGCGGAATTGCAACGCAATGAAACGCGATTACAAGCGGAAATCGCCAAAGCAGCAAAACGTAACGCTGTGCTAATGGATGGGTTAGCGCCGCAAAAAGGCAAGCTACCTTGGCCAGTCAAAGGCAAAATCCTGCATGCTTTTGGTACACGCCAAAGTGGACAAATTGACTGGAAAGGTCTAGTCATTGACGCCAATTATGGTCAAAACGTCAAAGCGGTTTATTCTGGCACGGTCGTGTTTGCTGAATATCTACGTGGTTATGGGCTGGTGGTTTTGCTCGATCATGGCAAAGGCGATATGACCTTATACGGCTTTAACCAAAGTTTGCTCAAAAAAGAGGGCGATAAAGTCACCGCTGGTGAAACCATTGCTTTAGCGGGCGACACTGGCGGTCAATCTCAGCCAGCGCTCTATTTCGAAATTCGTCGTAACAGTAAAGCCGAAGACCCAACACGCTGGCTCAGTCGCTAGCAAAACACATTCATCACCCAGTTAATCCGGGCGAGCGTTAGTGTGATGAATAGTACGCTTCTACTTGAGTAATGAATTGGGTCAATTGTCTTTTATCCAACGAATTAATACCCGCCGCCGCTTCTCGCCCGCCTCCGGTTGCAAAGGCGCTGCATAACCTATCCGCTCCCTGTTTATTGGTTAATGGAGCACGTAGCGAAACGGTATAACCACCCGATGAATTTACCGTTAAAACCATATGTGCCGCGGCGGGTGCTTGATTGGCTAGCCAATTACTAAACACACCACTCACTCGCTGTGATGATGCACAGTCTGGCAGCTCGTATACGCTCAAACAGGCACTTTTATAGATAGGCTCTAACGACTGAGCAAGCTGCATATCTTGCTCATAAGCGTGCTGCAAATGATAAAAAGGGGAGTTGTCATCCTTCATTAAATCAAACGGTGAAGGATAAACTAGCAAGGCTTGGTACAAATCAGCGGGGTGATAATGAAGCTGCTCTATCGTCTCTCCATAACCGTTATAGTTAATCAAGGTGCCTAAGTTTTTTAGTTGTTCAGCTTGAGTGGTAGTTAGCCCCGCGTTGCGCGTTAAAGTATCCGCTTTAGCAATCAAATTATCGCCATAAGCTGCCACAATCGCCCACTCATGGAACGGACCACCTAACCATTGATCAATAATTAATGCCGTACAAGTATTAGGGTCCAAATCAATATGGGCGTCAAGCAGCGGGGTCTCGGGAACTGAGCCTGCATAGTGATGATCGGCATAAAACACCGTCACCCCCGCCGCAAGAGCCTGCTGTAAAGGTCGCTGATTCTTCTCCATCGAAATATCTAACACGGTCAGACTATCTCGGGATTGAAGATTAAGACGCTGGAGCAATTTGATATCACGCTTAACCCCAGTAACTAGGGTCGTCGTGCGAGGGTAAGCAAGCCGCAGCTGAAGAAGAGAGATGATGCCATCAGCATCACCGTTAAAAACGTCATAGTGCATATCAACACCACCCTTAGAGATGTATAGCTAAGAAGCTAACAGCTTCAAAGGATTAAGAACAATACTCAAAGGTTATAACTAAGCACACATTATGATGCGTGCATCGCCCGCACACCTTCCTCTAATAATAGAAGCTGTTCAAGACCTTGTTCCGTTGCTTTGGGTTTAACGACTGCGATCATCTGTAGCATGCCTTGATGAATCACTTGCTCGGTGATCTGCGTTTTGGAAAACATCGCTGACTGATAACTCAACCAACACGAGGCCGTCATATGGAGAGTGGTCACTAAAGATTGCATATCTTCTTTTCCGACAGATAGCAATTTCAGCTCAACAAAAGCGTGCATAATATTAATGAGATTAGTTTGCAGCTTTTCTTGTACTTGAATGTACTCACCATGTAGAACTTCATCACGCTGCAAGATTTCCGGTAAATTGGCATAGAAAAAACGGTATTTCCACATCAAAGTGAAGATCGAATCAAGATAATGCTTTAACAGAGTTAAGCTTTCGCGCTGTGCCGCAATCGGCTGAAAACGTTCGAGTAACTCTGCTGAATAGAGAGCAAAAATATCACGAACAATTTCTTGTTTATTACGAAAGTGATAATACAAATTACCTGGGCTGATTTCGATATGTGCTGCGATATGGTTAGTGGTCACCGTTCTTTCACCATGTTCATTAAACAGCGCTAATGCAGCATAAACGATCTTATCTTTGGTCTTCATCTTGTCTTATTACCTCTTTACCTCTGTGAACCTGCTCCTATCAAATAACAGGATGAGAGTGAGAAACGGTGCATTATCGGCGATAAGGCACCGCAAACCTATTATTGATGGTACGGTTTAGACAAGGCGTGCACCGCATCAACAAATATGCCCGCATTTTCCGGTGGCACATCTAAATGGATACCGTGTCCGAGGTTAAAGACATGGCCCGTTCCACCATGGCCGAACCCTTCAAGAATGGTCGCCACTTCTTGGCGAATACGATCATGCGGAGCATAAAGCATGGAAGGGTCCATATTGCCTTGCAGCGCCACTTTGTCACCGATACGCGCTTTGGCGTCGGCAATATTGATGGTCCAATCAAGCCCTACTGCATCACAACCCGTTGCAGCAATCTGCTCCAGCCACATGCCACCGTTTTTGGTAAACAGAGTGACGGGTACGCGGCGACCTTCATTTTCACGAATTAAACCATCCACAATTTTGTGCATATACTGTAGTGAAAAGAGGTTGTAGTCGCGCGGCGTCAGTACTCCGCCCCAAGTATCAAAAATCATAACAGACTGAGCACCCGCTTTGATTTGTGCGTTAAGGTATTCAATAACACTGTCTGCCAGTTTATCGAGCAAGGCGTGCAGCACGCTAGGATCGGCGTACATCATTTTTTTGATCTTAGTGAAGGCTTTTGAGCTGCCACCTTCCACCATATAAGTCGCGAGTGTCCATGGGCTGCCTGAAAAACCGATCAATGGAACTTCACCTTGTAGATCTTTGCGGATCTGGCGTACGGCATTCATCACATATTGCAGTTCGCCTTCCGGATCCGGTAAGCCAATTTTATCGACATCGGCTTTACAAGTGATCGGGCGTTCAAACTTTGGCCCTTCTCCCGCTTCAAAATACAAACCCAATCCCATGGCGTCAGGAATGGTTAAAATATCAGAAAATAAAATAGCGGCATCTAATGGAAAGCGACGTAATGGCTGTAATGTCACTTCAGAAGCTAGCTCAGCATTTTTACACAGCGCCATAAAATCGCCTGCTTCGGCACGCGTTGCGCGATACTCTGGCAGGTAACGTCCTGCTTGGCGCATCATCCATACAGGGGTGCAATCGACAGGTTGTTTTAACAGTGCACGCAAGTAGCGATCATTTTTTAATTCAGTCATTCCGTCTTCCAATTTAAAGCTTGTTATTTTTTGTGGCGTTATTCTAGCACTGAATAAGCGCCAAAAACGGTGTGCTTTGCAAGCGAGATCATGTTATTAACTTTTAAATCAATGGTTAATTTGCAAGCAACCTTTAACGGTGTTAAAAATTTGTTCGCTAGCGAAAACTATAATTATAAACTGAGTACTCTGTACTCGGCATCTCATAACGACATCTTACTTACCCCCTCCTTCACCGGAGGGTTTTTTTTAGCAATGCGGCAGTGAATCTTTCTCGATTTCGCTTAACGTGTGCTCTATTAATGCTCTGGCTATCGTCCCTTCGGGCGCAACGGGAGGCAAAGCACTTGCTAAAAACCATTGCGCATCACTCAATTCACTATAGTCGGGTTTTATCGTGCCAGAGTCATATTCCGCCACAAAGCCCATCATCATACTCGATGGAAATGCCCATGGCTGGCTGCCAAAATAGTGAATATTTTTCACATGAATCCCCGTTTCTTCAAGTACTTCACGTGCTACGCACTGCTCTAACGTCTCCCCGACCTCTAAAAAACCAGCAATGACGGTGTACATGCCGTTACGATGCCTTGGGTGCTGGGCCAATAAAATTTTATCCTGATTTCGTACCGCGACAATAATGCAAGGAAAGATACGCGGATAATGTAACGTTCGACACTCAGAACATTGCATCGCCAATTGGTTATGGTTTAGGTAATTTCGCCCACCACATTGTGGACAAAAACGTAACGTTTGGCTCATGTGACCATATTGAAGCGCCTTGCTGATCGCCAAAAATAGTTCTGGTTTGAGATGCAACAATTCGCGTAATGAAGTCATTTCTCGCTCGCCATCAAGATCGGCATCATTAACCCACATCACTGGGTAACCATCACAACTATCTACCACCACCGCTTTTTCTAAAGGCAGGGAATATTCGCCCGCAGATCCTAGCGGTAACTCACCATTTATGGTCCAGATCTCACTTCCGGAAACTACACACCAATAAGCGATTTTTGTATCACTATTTTTCAACATGTTGCGACCTCTCTTCTTGCAGTTACCCCATTTTACTGGCAATCTAAATTCATACCAGAATTTGTAACGTTCCAAATTTAGTTCTATAAATTCTAGTAAGGACAATGAGTTGTATCTACGAAGTGCAACCCTACGCAAAGGAAACGGTCACCAGCTTTGTGACCCGATCATGAGGGCATGGTCATGCTAAAAAAACTAAAACGCACACAAGAGCAATGGGGCGGTTACAGTGACGTTATTGATCACTGGTTAAACACGCGACAAACCTTAATTGTAGAGTATTGCAAATTAGCCGCGCTGCAACCTTGCACCGCCAAAACGAATGTTAACGGGCTTCCCTCGCCAGAAGAGCTGCAACGTTTTTGCCAGCAACTGGTGGATTATATTTCCGAAGGTCACTTCAAAATCTACGATATGGTGATGGATAAGTGGCGTGCAACCGGCTTTGAAGCCACCGATGAAATTAATCAGACTTATGGAAAAATTATTGTTACTACCGAGCCGTTACTCAATTTTACAGATAAATACGCGGCAGTGAGTGATGAGGATGATCTCGAAAACTTTGACAACGACCTTTCGCTAATTGGTGAAATTATTGAGGTGCGTTTTGGAGTGGAAGATAGTTTGATTCAACTTATCGCGGACAGCTTGGCTATCCCTCCTGGTGCTTAATATTGAATATTTTGCTGTAATCATTCGCGTAGATTAATTAAGCGCAACAAAAAAGGCACCCGAAGGTGCCTTTTTTAATCAGCGCTGAGATTACTCTTCAGAAGAGAAACCTGCGTTTAGCAGTGCCGCTAGGTTATCTGTCGCTTGTTCAGCAGACGGGCCTTTTAGCTGTGCCGCACGTTTAGCTTGACGTTCTTGGTGGTAAGCGAAACCTGTACCCGCTGGGATCAGACGACCAACGATTACGTTTTCTTTCAGACCGCGAAGATCATCACGTTTACCAGAAACAGCCGCTTCTGTTAGTACGCGAGTTGTCTCTTGGAACGATGCCGCAGAGATGAACGATTCAGTCGCTAGAGATGCTTTAGTAATACCTAGTAGCTCACGCTCGAAACGAGCTGGCTGTTTGCCTTCGGCTTCTAGGTTACGGTTTGCAACTTTCACTTGTGAGTATTCAACTTGCTCACCCGCTAGGAACTCAGAGTCGCCAGCATGAGTAATCGTACACTTACGTAGCATTTGACGAACGATAGTTTCAATGTGCTTATCGTTAATCTTAACGCCTTGCAGACGGTAAACTTCTTGCACTTCGTTAGCGATGTAAGACGTTACAGCATGGATACCACGTAAACGTAGGATATCGTGCGGAGTCTCAGGACCATCAGCAATAACGTCACCACGTTCGATCTTCTCACCTTCAAACACGTTAAGTTGACGATGCTTAGGAATCATTTCTTCATAAGTTTCGTCACCCTCACGAGTGATGATTAGACGACGTTTACCTTTGGTTTCTTTACCAAAGCTCACAGTACCTGTGTGCTCAGCAAGAATCGCAGGCTCTTTTGGTCGACGAGCTTCAAACAAGTCAGCTACGCGAGGTAGACCACCCGTGATGTCTCGGTTACCGCCAGATTTTTGTGGAATACGCGCTAATGTGTCACCAATACCAACTTCAGCACCATCTTCGATGTTAACGATCGCTTTACCCGGTAAGAAGTATTGAGCTGGCATATCAGTACCAGGGATCATGACATCTTTACCTTTCGCATCAACAAGTTTGATAGCTGGACGCATATCTTTACCTGCTGCTGGACGAGCGGCAGCTTCGGTTACTTCGCTTGAAGATAGACCCGTTAGGTCATCTGTTTGGCGAGAAACCGTTACACCATCAATCATATCAACGAATTGGATGCGACCAGCCACTTCAGTGATGATTGGCATGGTGTGCGCTTCCCAGTTAGCCACTGTTTGACCAGCTTCAACCGCGTCGTTATCACCTTTACTCAACACAGAGCCGTAAGGCAGTTTGTGTTTTTCTTTCGTGCGACCAAATTCGTCAATGATAGTCAGCTCTGATGCACGAGATGTGATAACCAGCTTCTTATCTTTGTTGATAACGAACTTAGCGTTGTGAAGTTTCACAGAACCTTTGTTCTTCGCTTGGATGCTGTTCTCTGCCGCAGCAGTAGAAGCCGCACCACCGATGTGGAACGTACGCATCGTTAACTGTGTACCCGGCTCACCGATAGATTGAGCAGCAATAACACCGACTGCCTCACCTTGGTTCACTAGGTGACCACGAGCAAGGTCACGACCGTAACATAGCGCACAACAGCCGAAGTCCGCATCACAGGTTACCACTGAGCGTACTTTCATATTATCGACAGAGTTTTCATCGATAATCTGACACCACTTCTCATCAATCAGAGTATTACGTGGGATAAGTACTTCTTCAGTGCCTGGCTTCATCACATCCTCAGCCACAACACGACCAAGAGCCAGTTCAGTTAAAGAAACTTTAACATCACCCCCCTCGATATGAGGCATCATGTCGACACCTTCTTGAGTGCCACAGTCATGCTCTGTCACCACAACGTCTTGTGCAACGTCTACTAAACGACGAGTCAGGTAACCTGAGTTCGCTGTTTTAAGTGCAGTATCGGCTAGACCCTTACGTGCACCGTGGGTAGAGATAAAGTACTGTAGTACGTTCAGGCCTTCTTTAAAGTTTGCTGTGATAGGCGTTTCGATGATTGAACCATCTGGACGCGCCATCAGACCACGCATACCTGCAAGCTGACGAATCTGAGCAGCAGAACCACGAGCACCCGAGTCAGCCATCATATAGATGCTGTTAAACGATTCTTGTTGTTCTTCTACGCCATCACGGTTGATCACGGTTTCAGAAGATAGGTTATCCATCATTGCTTTCGCAACACGGTCGTTGGTAGACGCCCAAATATCGATAACTTTGTTGTAACGCTCACCCGCCGTAACAAGACCTGATTGGAACTGTTCTTGGATTTCGCGTACTTCTTCTTCAGCTTCAGCAATTTCAGTGTATTTTGCTGCTGGCACAACCATGTCGTCGATACCAACTGACACGCCTGACAGTGCTGCATAAGCAAAACCGGTGTACATGATTTGGTCAGCAAATACGACCGTATCTTTCAAACCAAGCTTACGATACGCTTCGTTTAATAGATTTGAGATCTGTTTCTTACCAAGCTTCTGGTTCACGATGCTGTATGGCAGGCCTTTAGGCACGATTTGCCATAGCATGGCACGACCGACAGTCGTATCGACCATCTTAGTCTCAGTTGTGCTGTAACCATCTTCATCAACAACGGTTTCAGTGATACGTACTTTAACGCGTGCGTGTAGCGCCGCTGTCTTAGTACGGTATGCCTTCTCAGCCTCTTTAGGGCCAGCCAGGTGCATACCTTCACCTTGCGCGTTGATTTTTTCGCGAGTCATGTAGTACAGACCCAAGACCACGTCCTGTGAAGGTACGATGATCGGATCACCTGATGCTGGCGACAGAATGTTGTTCGTCGACATCATCAGTGTACGAGCTTCAAGCTGTGCTTCTAAAGTTAGAGGCACGTGAACCGCCATTTGGTCACCATCGAAGTCCGCGTTATACGCCGCACACACAAGTGGGTGCAGTTGAATCGCTTTACCTTCAATCAGTACAGGTTCGAACGCTTGAATACCAAGACGGTGCAGTGTTGGTGCACGGTTTAGTAGTACTGGGTGTTCACGAATCACTTCGTCTAGGATATCCCAAACAACCGCTTCTTCACGCTCAACCATTTTCTTAGCTGCTTTGATCGTCGTGGCCATGCCGCGAGTTTCTAACTTGCTGTAGATAAATGGTTTAAATAGCTCAAGTGCCATCTTCTTAGGAAGACCACACTGGTGCAGACGTAAATATGGACCTACTGTGATTACAGAACGGCCTGAGTAGTCTACACGTTTACCAAGTAGGTTCTGACGGAAACGACCTTGTTTACCCTTGATCATATCAGCAAGAGATTTCAGAGGACGCTTGTTAGAACCTGTGATCGCACGACCGCGACGACCGTTATCAAGTAGCGCATCAACAGACTCTTGCAGCATACGCTTTTCGTTGCGTACGATGATGTCCGGAGCTGCTAGCTCTAGAAGACGCTTCAAACGGTTGTTACGGTTGATCACACGGCGGTACAAATCGTTCAGATCAGATGTCGCAAAACGACCGCCATCTAGTGGTACTAGAGGACGTAGATCTGGCGGAAGTACCGGAAGCACAGTCAGGATCATCCACTCAGGGTTATTACCTGAGCTGATAAACGCTTCAACAAGCTTCAGACGCTTAGTCAGTTTTTTGCGTTTAGTTTCAGAGTTAGTGGTTTGTAACTCCTCACGCATCATCTCTGTTTCAGCGACAAGATCCATTGAACCCAATAGGTCCTTGATCGCTTCTGCGCCCATCTTCGCCGTGAACTCATCGCCCCACTCTTCTAGACGGTCAAGATACTCTTCTTCAGTAAGCATCTGACTCTTTTCTAGATCCGTCATACCCGGCTCTGTTACTACATACATTTCGAAGTAAAGAACACGTTCGATATCACGTAGAGGGATATCCATTAGCAGACCGATACGAGACGGTAGCGATTTTAGGAACCAGATGTGAGCAACCGGTGATGCAAGCTCGATGTGGCCCATACGGTCACGACGAACTTTAGTTTGTGTAACTTCAACGCCACATTTTTCACAGATCACGCCACGGTGTTTCAGACGCTTATATTTACCACAAAGACATTCGTAGTCTTTGACTGGACCAAAAATACGCGCACAGAACAGACCATCACGTTCAGGCTTGAACGTACGATAGTTGATCGTTTCAGGTTTTTTAACTTCACCAAAAGACCATGAACGAATCATGTCAGGTGAAGATAGACCGATTTTGATTGCATCAAATTCTTCGGTCTTATGCTGTGCTTTTAGAAAGTTTAATAAGTCTTTCACAATCAGCTCCTGTAAGGAGTTAAAAGGCGCTCGGCGAGCGCCTTTCTACCAGGATAATCCAGAGGGTTTACCGCCAAGATTACTCTTCGTCTTCTAGCTCGATGTTGATACCTAGCGAGCGGATCTCTTTCAGCAATACGTTGAAAGACTCTGGCATGCCAGGTTCCATGCTATGGTTACCATCAACGATGTTCTTATACATCTTCGTACGACCGTTAACGTCATCTGACTTAACAGTAAGCATTTCTTGTAGTGTATATGCAGCACCGTATGCTTCTAGTGCCCACACTTCCATCTCACCGAAACGCTGACCACCGAACTGAGCTTTACCACCAAGTGGTTGCTGAGTTACTAGGCTGTACGAACCTGTTGAACGAGCGTGCATCTTGTCATCAACAAGGTGGTTCAGTTTGAGCATGTACATGTAACCGACAGTTACAGGACGCTCGAATGCATCACCAGTACGACCATCAAACAGTGTTAGCTGACCAGAAGTTGGTAGGTCGGCTAGGCTTAATAGTTCTTTGATTGATGCTTCTGACGCACCATCAAATACTGGAGTTGCAATCGGTAAACCACCACGAAGGTTGTTCACAAGAGTACGAACATCACCATCAGACAGAGCAGCAATATCTACTTTCTGACGCGTATCGCCAAGATCATAAACCTTCTGTAAGAACTCACGCTGCTTAGACAGCTCTTGTTGTTCTTTAACCATTTGGTTGATCTTGTCACCAATACCTTTTGCAGCCAGACCTAAGTGAACTTCAAGGATCTGACCGATGTTCATACGTGACGGTACACCTAGTGGGTTTAATACGATATCAACCGGCTGACCGTTTTCATCGTAAGGCATGTCTTCAACAGGGTTGATCTTAGAGATTACACCCTTGTTACCGTGACGACCTGCCATCTTATCACCAGGCTGGATACGACGTTTCACCGCTAGGTAAACTTTAACAATCTTCAGAACGCCAGGCGCTAGATCATCACCTTGAGTGATTTTGCGACGTTTCGCTTCGAACTTCTTATCGAAGTCAGCTTTTAGCTCATCCCACTGCTCAGCAAGCTGTTCAAGTTGAGATTGTAGCTCGTCGTTTTCTAGTGTTTGTTCTAGCCATTTCTTACGATCGATCGCATCAAGCTTCGCTTCAGAATAGCCACCATTGATCAGTACAGCTTTCACACGCGCTAGTAGACCACCTTCAAGAATTTGGAACTCTTCAGTAAGGTCTTTCTTCGCTTCTTTTAGCTGCATGTGTTCAATTTCAAGCGCACGCTTGTCTTTCTCTACGCCATCGCGAGTGAAAACTTGAACATCGATAATGGTACCTGAAACAGAGTTTGGTACACGCAGTGACGTATCTTTAACATCAGAGGCTTTTTCACCGAAGATTGCACGTAGTAGCTTCTCTTCTGGAGTTAGCTGAGTTTCGCCTTTCGGCGTTACTTTACCAACTAGGATGTCACCACCCTTAACTTCAGCACCAATGTAAACGATACCTGACTCGTCTAGTTTAGACAGAGCCGATTCACCTACGTTTGGAATATCCGCTGTGATCTCTTCAGAGCCCAGCTTAGTATCACGAGCCACACAAGAAAGTTCTTGGATGTGGATAGTCGTGAAACGGTCTTCTTGAACGACGCGCTCAGATACTAAGATCGAGTCTTCGAAGTTATAACCATTCCAAGGCATGAATGCGATACGCATGTTTTGGCCAAGCGCTAGCTCACCAAGGTCTGTTGAAGGACCATCAGCAAGGACATCACCGCGAGCTACAGGTTCACCTGGCATCACAGTAGGACGTTGGTTAATACATGTGTTTTGGTTCGAACGTGTGTATTTAGTTAGGTTGTAGATGTCGATACCCGCTTCACCAGATACAAGTTCATCTTCATTAACTTTAACTACGATACGAGACGCATCAACTGACTGCACCATACCGCCACGTTTGGCAACGGCAGTTACACCAGAGTCAACCGCTACATTACGTTCGATACCAGTACCAACCAACGGCTTCTCAGCGCGTAACGTTGGAACCGCTTGACGTTGCATGTTCGCACCCATCAATGCACGGTTCGCATCATCGTGTTCTAGGAACGGGATAAGCGAAGCGGCGATTGATACGACCTGGTTGGTCGCAACGTCCATGTAGTCAACATGTTCACGAGGGTGAAGACCAGATTCACCTTTTTGACGAGCTGTGATCAGCTCATCTGCAAACGTACCTTCTTCAGTCAGAATGGCGTTTGCCTGCGCGATAACAAATTGACCTTCTTGGATAGCTGACAAGTAATCAACTTCATCAGTCACCACACCATCAACAACACGACGGTACGGAGTTTCTAGGAAACCGTATTCGTTACAACGTGCAAATGCTGACAATGAGTTAATCAGACCGATGTTCGGACCTTCTGGCGTTTCGATCGGACATAGACGACCGTAGTGAGTTACGTGTACGTCACGTACCTCAAAGCCAGCACGCTCACGAGTTAGACCGCCAGGACCCAATGCAGAAATACGACGTTTGTGCGTCACTTCTGAAAGTGGGTTGTTCTGGTCCATAAACTGAGAAAGCTGTGAAGAACCGAAGAATTCTTTAACGGCCGCAGAGATAGGCTTCGCATTGATCAAATCTTGAGGCATGATCGCATCAAGATCGCCAAGGCTTAAGCGCTCTTTCACTGCACGTTCAACACGCACAAGACCTACGCGGAATTGGTTTTCAGCCATTTCACCAACAGAGCGAATACGACGGTTGCCAAGGTGGTCGATATCGTCCACTTCGCCAATGCCGTTACGAATGGCGATCAACTTCTTCATCACTTCGATGATATCAGTTTCGTCAAGCGTACCAAGCTCGCCGGCATCTTCACGCTCAATTGAGCTGTTGAACTTCATACGGCCTACTGTTGATAGGTCATAGCGTTCTTCTGAGAAGAATAGGCTTTCAAACAGCGATTCGGCTGCTTCTTTTGTTGGTGGCTCGCCAGGGCGCATCATGCGGTAGATTTCTACTAGTGCAGAAATACGATCAACCGTACTGTCGATGCGGAGCGTCTCAGACACAAATGGACCATGATCAAGATCGTTCGTAAATAGAACTTCAAGTTTCTTATAGCCCGCTTGTGAAAGATTCGCTAATGCTTCCAAGCTAATTTCTTGGTTTGCGCTAACGATGACTTCACCAGTTGCTTCATTGACATAATCTTTAGAAGCGACTTTACCAACGATGTACTCAACGGGTACTTCGATAAAATCAACGTTATCTTTTTCTAGTTGACGAATATGACGAGCCGTTACACGACGACCTTTTTCGACATAAACGGTACCATTTGCTTCAATATCAAATGACGCTGTTTCGCCACGCAGGCGCTCAGGCACCAACTCCATAAGAAGAGTTTGGTCTTTGACTTCAAACTTCACTTTTTCGAAGAACAGATCCAAGATCTCTTCTGTCGATTTACCAAGTGCACGAAGAATGATCGATGCAGGCAGTTTACGACGACGGTCAATACGCACGTATAGGTTATCTTTTGGATCAAACTCAAAATCTAACCATGAACCACGGTAAGGGATAATACGTGCGTTATAAAGAACTTTACCTGATGAGTGAGTTTTACCCTTATCGCTGTCGAAGAATACGCCTGGGCTTCGGTGCAGCTGGGATACGATAACCCTCTCAGTACCATTAATTACGAAGGTACCATTGTCTGTCATGAGTGGAATTTCACCCATGTAGACTTCTTGTTCTTTAATATCTTTTACAGTACCTGCTGGCGCGTCTTTATCAAAGATCACTAGGCGTAGTTTTACGCGTAGTGGCTTAGAATAAGTTACACCACGAATTTGACATTCTTTAACGTCAAAAACTGGCTCACCAAGACGATAGCTAACGTATTGCAGCTCAGAATTGCCGTTATAGCTCTGAATAGGAAATACAGAACGAAAAGCAGCCTCAAGACCGTATTGTCCTTCAGGATCCTGTTCGATAAACTTGTCGAACGAATCGAGCTGGATCGATAGCAGGTATGGAATGTCCAACACTTGTGGACGAGTACCAAAGTCCTTACGGATGCGCTTTTTCTCGGTATAAGAGTAAACCATGGGGTTCCTCAGCTCGCTGATAAGTGACCCAAACTGCCCACCAATTATTCAAAAATAAAGGGTCATAGGACAGTGACTAACAGCTGTTTACTGTAGTAACACAACATCACTCAAAAATGATAGTTTGTGTGCTTTTGCACGAGTATAAGCGTCTAAACAGCGGGAAAATTCACCCATACCCTACAGCGCAAAAAGGCCGGTGGTCAATAAACCACCAGCCATTAGCCTTGCGGCTAAGAAATTAAGTAATAATTACTTAACTTCAACAGTCGCACCAGCTTCTTCTAGCTCTTTCTTAAGTGCGTCAGCTTCTGCTTGAGAAACTGCTTCTTTAATTGCAGCTGGAGCGCCGTCAACTAGAGCTTTAGCTTCTTTAAGACCTAGGCCAGTTGCGCCACGTACTGCTTTGATTACAGATACTTTGTTTGCGCCAGCAGCAGTTAGGATTACGTCGAATTCAGTTTGCTCTTCAACAGCTGCTGCTGCTGGGCCACCTGCAACTACTGCAGCTGCAGCAGAAACACCGAACTTCTCTTCCATAGCAGAGATAAGTTCAACAACTTGCATTACAGACATTTCTGCAACTGCATCTAGGATTTGCTCGTTAGTAATAGACATAACAATTCTCTTTTAAGTCAACAATAAGTTTATTTAGCAAACAATAAAAAGCAATGCGAATTACGCAGCTTCTTTTTGATCGCGGACAGCAGCGATAGTACGTACCAGCTTGCCAGCAGAAGCTTCTTTCATGCACATCATTAGGCGTGCGATTGCTTCGTCGTAAGTTGGTAGTGTCGCTAGTAGTTCTGCGTCAGTTAATACGCCTTCAAATGCAGCTGCTTTGATTTCAAAGTGCTTGTTCTCTCTAGCGAAGTCTTTAAAAAGACGCGCTGCAGCACCTGGATGCTCGTTAGAGAATGCGATCAAAGTAGGACCTACGAATACGTCTTGTAGACATTCGTAAGCTGTGCCTTCCACTGCGCGACGTGCTAGAGTATTACGAACAACTCTCATGTAAACACCCGCTTCACGAGCTTGTTTACGTAGAGAAGTCATCGCGCCTACTTGAACGCCACGAGAGTCAGCAACAACTGCAGAAAGTGCACCACTGGCCGCTTCGTTGACTTCAGCAACAATTGCTTGTTTGTCTTGAAGGTTTAAAGCCATCTTGGATTTACTCCTGGTTGTCGTTACACCACTCACTATTATCACAACAGTGAGAGTTATTTCGGTGCAGTCCCAGAAGAAAGTTTATCTATTCAAAAAATAAATTATGCTTTCTGTCAGTTCGGGCACCATCTACGTAGGTACGATTAAGTCATTTATCAAACAGACAAATAACGCCTACGGTCTTGGACGGAGACTGGGTCATAGTTCTAAGAACTAAAATCAGCCCCAACCACAAATATTAGGCGCAGAATTATACACAAATTCCACACCTAATCAAATGTATTATTACGCTTGAGCGTTTAGCGTGTTCTGATCAACAGCAACACCAGCACCCATCGTAGTAGAAATGCTTACTTTCTTCAGGTAAGTACCCTTAGCAGAAGAAGGTTTCGCTTTCTTAAGTGCAACTAGAAGAGCTTCTAAGTTCTCTTGAAGTTGGTTAGTTTCGAAAGAAACTTTACCGATAGTTGTGTGGATGATGCCGTTTTTGTCGTTACGGTAACGAACCTGACCTGCTTTAGCGTTCTTAACCGCTTCAGCAACGTTAGGAGTTACAGTACCAACTTTAGGGTTTGGCATTAGACCGCGAGGACCAAGAATGGTACCTAGTTGACCTACAACGCGCATTGCATCTGGAGAAGCAACAACAACGTCAAAGTTCATTTCGCCTTTCTTCACTAGCTCAGCTAGATCTTCCATACCCACTAAATCTGCACCAGCAGCTTTAGCCGCTTCAGCGTTTGCACCTTGAGTGAACACTGCAACACGTACTTCACGACCAGTACCGTGTGGCAGAACAGTTGCACCACGTACGTTTTGGTCAGATTTACGAGCATCAATGCCAAGGTTCACAGCAACGTCTACAGACTCAACGAATTTAGCCGTTGCAAGTTCTTTAAGAAGAGCTACAGCTTCGTTGATTTCGTATTCTTTAGTTGCGTCAACTTTCTCACGGATAGTGCGCATACGCTTAGTTAGTTTTGCCATGATATTAACCCTCTACCACTAAGCCCATTGAACGAGCAGTACCCGCAATAGAACGTTTCATCGCTTCAATGTCAGCACCAGTCATATCAGCCGCTTTCGCTTCTGCAATTTCTTGGATTTGAGCATCAGTAACCGTGCCCACTTTTTCAGTGTTTGGACGGCCTGAACCAGACTTGATGCCTGCAGCTTTCTTCAGAAGAACAGCTGCTGGAGCAGTCTTAGTTACGAACGTGAAAGAACGGTCGCTGTATACAGTGATAACAACTGGAGTAGGCAAGCCTTTCTCCATTGATTCTGTTCTTGCGTTGAACGCTTTACAGAATTCCATGATGTTAACGCCACGTTGACCTAGTGCAGGACCAACTGGTGGACTTGGGTTCGCCATACCAGATGCAACTTGCAACTTGATATAAGCTTCAACTTTCTTAGCCATGATATTTCCTAAATGTGGGTACAAACGCCAATCAGCTGATCAGCTCCCCGGTTACTTTGTCATAAAGACGTGTAAATAAGGCGCGAAATTATAATCACATTTCACGCCCTTAACAACCCTAAAAGGTGTTTTTTTAATCAAGCTTATCGACTTGGCCAAACTCAAGTTCAACAGGAGTTGCACGACCAAAGATAGATACTGACACTTTAATGCGGCTCTTCTCGTAATCCACTTCTTCAACGGTGCCGTTGAAATCAGCAAATGGACCTTCATTAACACGAACCACTTCACCTGCTTCAAACATCGTCTTAGGACGCGGAGCTTCGCTCGCTTTCTCTAGACGATTAAGAATCGCATCGGCTTCTTTGTCAGTGATAGGTGCAGGACGATCGGAGGTTCCACCAATGAAACCCATTACACGAGGAACACTACGAACTAAGTGCCAGGACTCATCATTCATGAGCATCTGTACCAATACATAGCCTGGGAAGAACTTGCGCTCACTTTTACGGCGTTGACCTGCACGCATTTCAACAACTTCTTCGGTTGGAACAAGAACTTCACCGAAGAATTCTTCCATTGCGTGCATCTTGATATGCTCACGCAGCGATTGCGCTACGCGGCCTTCAAATCCAGAGAAGGCTTGAACTACATACCAGCGTTTTTTAGGAGCTTCACTCATGTATTAAACCCTCTATACCCCAGTCACGAAAGCGACAAGACGAACCATAATGCCGTCGATGCCCCAAAGTGCTAGAGCCATTACGATACTTACAGCTAAAACGATTAATGTTGTTTGCATGGTTTCTTGACGTGTCGGCCATACCACTTTGCGAACTTCCATACGAGATTCACGCGCAAACGCAATCGCCGCTTTTCCTTTTGTGGTTGTCGCAGCAACACCGAGTGCTGCAATAATCAGCGCAACCACACCTGCAGCGCGAAGCACTACAGACATTTCACCATACAGGTAATTACCCACAACAGCGGCAGCTAACAGAGCAAAAGTGACAATCCACTTAAATGTGTCTGCTGCACTTGAGCTATCAGGAATTTCAGCATTGTTTGCTTTCATAAACCAACCTGTTACAAGTCTTAACATAGACGACAACAACCCCGCTGTTGCAGGGCAAATCCATAGCACAGGTAAAGCTACCTATACATACTCATCAAGATAGAAATGTCTCTATCTTAAATCCTTTGCACTGGCTTTATCGACCAACAAATCGACAACGGCCAAATTTAGTGCAGAAAAAGGGCATCAAATGATGCCCTTTTTGGTAGTCGTTAGTCAAATACTATTCGTATTTAAACGGCTAAATCAGCAATTAAGCGATAACTTTAGCAACAACACCAGCACCTACTGTACGACCACCTTCACGGATCGCGAAACGTAGACCTTCATCCATCGCGATTGGAGCGATTAGCTCTACAACCATTTGGATGTTGTCACCTGGCATTACCATCTCTACGCCTTCTGGTAGAGAGATATCGCCTGTTACGTCCGTTGTACGGAAGTAGAACTGTGGACGGTAGCCTTTGAAGAACGGTGTATGACGGCCGCCTTCATCTTTAGACAATACATACACTTCTGACTCGAACTTAGTGTGTGGAGTGATTGAACCTGGTTTCGCTAGTACTTGACCACGTTCTACTTCATCACGCTTAGTACCACGTAGAAGTGCACCAACGTTCTCACCTGCACGACCTTCGTCAAGCAGCTTACGGAACATCTCAACACCTGTACAAGTCGTTGTGATTGTGTCTTTGATACCAATGATCGCAACTTCGTCACCTACACGTAGGATACCGCGCTCGATACGGCCAGTTACTACTGTACCACGACCTTGGATTGAGAATACGTCTTCGATTGGTAGTAGGAATGCTTGGTCTACTGCACGCTCAGGCTCTGGAATGTAAGTGTCTAGCGCTTCAGCAAGTTCAATGATTTTCGCTTCCCACTGCTCTTCGCCGTTTAGTGCGCCTAGTGCAGAACCTTGGATAACTGGTAGGTCATCACCTGGGAAATCGTACTCAGATAGAAGCTCACGAACTTCCATTTCTACTAGCTCTAGAAGCTCTTCATCATCAACCATGTCACATTTGTTCATGAATACGATGATGTAAGGAATACCAACTTGGCGACCAAGTAGGATGTGCTCACGAGTTTGTGGCATTGGGCCATCTGTTGCAGCAACAACTAGGATACCGCCGTCCATTTGCGCAGCACCTGTGATCATGTTTTTAACATAGTCAGCGTGTCCTGGGCAGTCTACGTGTGCGTAGTGGCGTGCTGGTGTATCGTACTCTACGTGAGAAGTATTGATTGTAATACCGCGCTCGCGCTCTTCTGGAGCGTTATCGATAGATGCGAAGTCTTTCGCTTCACCACCGTACACTTTTGCAAGTGTAGTACAGATAGCAGCAGTTAGAGTTGTTTTACCGTGGTCAACGTGGCCGATAGTACCAACGTTTACGTGCGGTTTCGTACGTTCAAATTTTGCTTTAGACA